>DATLYB010000385.1:0-5154 GCA_035575215.1 Chitinophagales bacterium | reverse complement strand
ATCCCGCGATTATGCCGCATTAAGCCCGCTGGTTATTTCAGCAGGAATTTTTCTTACGCTTCTGATTCAACGGAGATATGCCGCGCTGGCTGCATTCACTCTTGTTGTCATGCCTTATTTACTCCGGCTTGATACGTCACTGGGAATACTGTTCTCCAAAACAGATAAATTCTATTGCGACTTGTACTACAATCCCCTGCATACATGGGCGCTTCACGCAATCCTTTACGTCTCCGGACCTGCGTTTTTCCTCTTTTTAGCGTTCATTATCACCTACGCTCTCTATTATTTATTACGAAATGCACCGTCACTAAATTTTAAAACAATAAGCGGGTGGATGAAAAATGACAAGGCTGCCGTTTTGCTGCTCGCACAGATTGTCCTGGCATCGCTTTACATTGCCGGAATAGCTATTACCACCACGCGCGTTGCCAGAATCGCTGTGCTGCCGCTGGCAACCGTCACCGGCCTGGCGCTTTTTCTTGTTTACGAAATTCTGCCGCTGAGGAAAATTATTTTGTCAAAAAGCTTTAAGGTCTGTTCTTTATTTTTGATTCTTCTTTCATGGATTGTAATGTATCATCAGCTATTTGTAGCTTTCGATGGCGGTAAAACTTATGCTTATCCGGCTTTTGACCTGGAACGATACAACCACCCGATGTACCTTCGCCCGCTCAGGGGAGAAAACGACATGCATGTATGCGGAGTGGATAGCTTCCCGCCCTGCCAGCCCAGATAACCTGCTGCAATGCTGCTGAACAACAAATCCCCTTACAGGAGAAATTTTATTATATCCGTTCTCCTCACTGCGCTCTTTTTATTCCTTCAAAGGGAGAATTATTGGCGACCTTACATTTACACCGGACAGGATTCCATCGGCTCAGCATACGCCCATGGCTGCGCCATTGCCAATGAACTGGGACTGAAAAAAAATCCTTTCATGATTCATGACATTGATTTCGTGAATCATCAACTGCACGAATACACGCATTGGCCCAACGGGCATTTCTTTTTCCTTTTCCTGTTTATCAAGATTTTCGGCAACACCGAACTAACAGGAAGAAGCTATGCGGTGATGTTAAACCTTTTTGCAGCATTCCTGCTGGCGTTTGCATTCAGAGACAAGAAAGGTTTTGTCTTCTATTCCATGCCGTTCCTGCTGTTAACACCGATTGCCCGCGATTCCATTCCGTATGTATTCATCGAGCCGTCATTCCATTTTTGGATTGGTTTCACCGCATTCAGCGTGTCATTTTCCGAAGCGCCTGAAAAAAGAAAACTCAGCGCTGTCCTTTTTCGCATTGCCTGCATTACGGCTCCCTTCTTTGCTCATTTGATATTGCCCTTTTTGCTGTTCGGAGCCGTCACCCGTTACCTCTTTCATAAAGATAAAAAAGCACTGGCGGCAGATATTGCCTTGATAGCTGCGGCATTTGCCGCCATGTTTCTTGCGCTCGCATGGACGGAAAAGGGCCTGTCATACGGTTTAAAAGATTTATTTCTCCATTTCCTGCACCGCTCCAACCTCAGCATACGATTTCATGAAGAAGCCCCCGTCAGCATGGTGATGCTGGCTGATACGATTATCTACAAGCTGAAACACAACCTGCTTGTTTTCTGGTATCTGCTTCCTTTAGCATGGCTGTATTGCTTATTAAAAAGAAAAAGCGTTTCATTTTTACTGCCGGCTGCCGCAGTGAACATCTTATTGATGAGCAATTACGTTTATCCCCATGTGTTTGCTCAATACAATTTTATTTGGCTGTCACTGGTAACTGCTTTCTTTCTTGCGTCATACTTGCTTGAACATCTCTCTGATGCCGGGGCTGCATTTTTTCATGCTGAAAAGAATCAGGGTGGTCAGAAGGAAAATACCATCATTACTGCAGCGGTGTTAACCACTGTTTTCATTTTCAGTTGTTATGAAGTGAGAACCAACTCCACCTCTTACCAAATTGACCCTGTATTCGTCAACTTTCACAATACATTCACCTCGTTGAAAAATGAAATCGAACATTCGGAATGCAATTGCTTTGACAGGATTTCAGTTCAAAACGGGCAACTGGTAAAATACGAGGGAAGAACAATCAGCCTCTACGCTCAGTTTTTTCTTGCCGAAAAAGTCCTCCGCTCGATTAAACGAAACGAACCCAAACAATGCGGAGGAATTAACTTTGAAGAGCACACGCTCCTTTGCCATGAAAACGGATTGCAATCACTGCCTGCTGAAAATTTCACTCCGTGAATGGTGATTTCATGCCCTCCCCTTCCGCCCTTCTCTGGCTCGTCATCGCATTCCTGCTGCTGGAATATCTTCTTTCACGCGTTCTCGATTTTCTGAACGCCAGGAACTGGTCGCCCGAAATTCCGGCTGAGATGCAGGGATACATTGACCGCGACAAATACCTGCAAGCCAGAAATTATGACCGGGCAAAAAAAAGACTCGAAATCGTAACGGGAACATGCAGCCTGGCGCTCATCATCATCCTGCTGCTGATAGGCGCTTTCGGGCTGCTTGACGGCTGGGTGCGGCAGTTCACCGATTCGCCCGTCCTGATGGCTCTTATTTTCTTCGGAATACTCTATGTGATGTATGATTTGATTGCACTGCCGTTTTCCATTTACGACACATTCGTCATTGAAGAGCGTTTCGGATTCAACAAAACAACGCCCGCCATTTTCATCAAAGATAAAATCAAAAGCTATCTCTTGTCGGCTGTTCTGGGCGGCAGCATCCTGGCGCTCATCATTTTCTTGTATGAAGCCACCGGAGAATGGTTTTGGCTGCTGGCGTGGTGCGCCACCACCCTGTTCATGCTGTTCCTCACTTTTTTCTACACCACGCTGATAGTGCCGCTCTTCAACAAACTGACGCCCCTCGATGCCGGAGAACTGCACGATGCCATCCAGCGCTATGCGCAGAAAGTAAATTTTCCGCTGAAAAACATTTACGTGATGGACAGCTCGAAGCGCACCACAAAATCCAACGCCTACTTCAGCGGCATAGGCGCAAAAAAAACGATTGTGCTTTTTGACACGCTGATTAAAAACCACACCGCTGAAGAGGTGGTCGCTATTCTCGCGCACGAGGTGGGGCATTACAAGAAAAAGCATATCCGCAACAGCCTCCTGCTTTCCACTCTGCAGACGGGCATCCTGCTTTTCATCTTCGGAAAATTTGCGGGCAGCACCACCCTTGCCGCCATGATGGGCTCAGAGCATGCCAGCTTCCACATCGGGCTGCTTGCCTTTTCACTGCTGCTGAATCCGGTCACTCTTGTTCTGGGCATATTGATGAACATATATTCCCGCAAAAACGAATTTGAAGCCGATGCCTTTGCCAAAGAAACGTTTGCGGGAGCTCCCCTGCAGGAAGCCCTGAAAAAGCTTTCCGTGCACAATCTCAGCAACCTGCGCCCCCACCCTGCTTACGTCTTCTTCCGTTATTCACACCCGCCTTTGCTGGAGAGGCTGAAAGCCTTGAACGCTGGATGATTAGCGGATGAAATTCCGCCACATTAGCACATTATTTTCAGAGTTATTATTTTTACGGGACACAAAACATAAGCTATGAAAACCACCACCACTTCATCATTTTGGCTCATTGTCATCTTCGTGCTGGCTGCAGGCGTCATCCGGATATTTCTTTCAGGCTTGCCCAACATCGCTCCCGTGGCAGCGATGGCGCTGTTTGGCGGATATTATTTCCGCGACAGGCGAATTGCCTTTTCCCTGCCGCTGCTGGTGATGTTCTTCAGTGATGTGGCGCTCGAAATCGGCTACCGCCTCGGATGGCGTGATTATCCCGGCTTCCATCCCGCCATGCCTTATGTGTACACCGGCTTTTTGGCAGTGGCGCTTGCAGGAACGCTCATGAAAAATGCAAAACCCCTCACCCTCGCGGGAACCAGTCTGCTCTCATCGGTTATCTTTTTCATCATCTCCAACTTTGGCGTGTGGATGACAGGCAATTATCCTGCCACCTGGGAGGGGCTGCTCGCCTGCTATGTGCTTGCCATTCCTTTCTTCCACTACACTGTGCTGGGAGATTTGTTTTTCATCGGGCTGATGTTCGGTGCCTTTGCATGGGTGAAAAACAAATACCTTGCACTGTCTGTTTAACCGGATAAATCTGCTGCAACCTGCATCTTTTCGCCACATAAACGCAAAGCGCAGAGCTACTTCAGCGTCACTCTTTTCAGCAGGGGCTCGGGAGGGGGCGTCATCACAAGCGGGACATTCTCAACGGTTACCAGGCTGGTATCCAGCCCGAATGCGCGCTGCTCGCTGAGTGAAATGGCTTTGATGATGGAATAGATTTCAAGCACCAGCCGTTCATACCATTTCAGCGCGTAATCAGCATAGTTGATGACACGGTCAATCACCACAAAACGGAAATCGCTGGTGATGCTGTGCTTTTGGAGCGATGGATACCGGCTCACAATATTCACCTCTCCGTTTTGCACCATATCGTCAATCACTTCCTTAAAGAGAACGTTGATGCGCGGGTTCACGCGGAATCCCAGCTTGAAATCTATCCGGTAAGCGTGATTGGGAATCAGCGTTTCAACGGTGTACTCCATGGTGTGGGGATTGTCCTTCACGTCAACATGAATGAACCAGTAGATGTCAGCCCGCTTAGGCTGCTTGTTCAGAATGGAATAGATGATTTTTTGTTCTATTTGGTGCGGAAAATCAGCGCTGGTAAGATAGACGAGGTTGGTGGCATATTTGGGTACTTTTTCATCTTCGCTCAAATCTTTAATCACCGGCAGGTAAGGCTCAATGTCAACAAATTCAGTAAACCGGTTTTTTATTTTGCGGGCATTGAAAAACGAAATCATCACGGTAATCAATATCGAGCTAATCAATACGGCAAACCAAGCCCCGTGAGTGAATTTGACAATGTTTGCCATAAAAAAACTGCCTTCTACGGTCAGATAAACCGCCAGCATCATAAATACCCATATCGGCTTCACCCGTTTGATGACCAGATAATAGGAAAGCAGCACCGTTGTAGTGAGCATCGTCACCGTAATGGTAAGCCCGTAAGCCGCCTCCATATTTGCTGATTCACGGAAAATCAACACCACCGCCACGCAACCCACCATCAGCATCCAGTTAACGCTGGGCACATACATCTGCCCGCGCGTA
>DATLYB010000384.1:0-3718 GCA_035575215.1 Chitinophagales bacterium | reverse complement strand
GATGAACGTATCATCGGTGATGGCGAGGATGGCGGGAATCGAGTCAATAGCAAAAATAATATCCGACATCTCCACCACCAGCAGCACGATGAACAGCGGGGTGAATAACGTCTTTCCGTTGATTTTCAGAAAAAACCGGTCATCGTGGAATGTGTCCGTCACGGGGAACAGCCTGCGGAACAGCTTCACCACCGGATTTCTCTCCGGCTCGATTTTCTTCTCCCCCTCCACCGCCATGCGGATGCCGGTGATGACGAGGAACCCTCCGAACAGATAGATGAGCCAGTGGAATTTGCTGAGCAGCGCCACCCCGGCAAAGATGAAAATCACGCGCATCACCAGCGCCCCGATGATGCCCCAGAACAGCACCTTATGCTGGTAAGCGGGCGGCACATGAAAGTAGGCGAAGATGAGCACGAACACGAAGATGTTGTCAACGCTCAGCGACTTTTCGATGAGGTAGCCGGTGAGGAACTCCAGCGCCTTCTCCTTGCCCATGTAAACGTAAATGCCATAGTTAAACAGCAGCGAGAGCGAAATCCACACCCCGCTCCAGATGAGCGCCTCTTTCATTGTCACCGCGTGCGCCTTGCGGTGAAACACGCCCAGGTCGAGCGCCAGCATCAGCAGCACAAACAGATTGAATCCGCCCCACAGCAGGATATTCGCGTCCATCCGCAATTACTTTTTGGAATGGCAAAGATGCACTGCGGATTTCATCTTTTAGTGAAAATGTAAGGGGAATCGCAACACTAAATTCTATTGTATCTCCCCCTGTTGTATCAAGTGTTCCGCCTGTATGGAAACAGTCAACAGGTTCTTCATTCGTCATTCTCCCTATTCCTCCCTTCCCCCAAACAGCATCAGCAGCGACTCGCTTGCCCGCAGCAGGTGGTAGGATGCCCAATCCATGAATTGATTCAGCCAGGAGCGTTTCAGCAAGTCTTCCCTGGTGATTTCAACGCAGTCGGTTGCGATGATTTTTTGCAGCTCCGCATCGCAGCGCGAAGAAAAATCCCTGTCATAAATCTCCGCGTTCAGCTCGATGCTGCCGTAGTCGCTCAGGTGGTTGAAATTGTATGAGCCAATCGTGGTCCACATGGCGTCCACGCACATCAGCTTGCCGTGTACGATGGAAGGTTTGTACTCAAACACGCGGAAGCCGTGTTTCAGCATCCAGTGATACAGGTGGCTGGTGGCGCGCTTGGCGATGGGCACGTCTGACTGGCGCGGCAGCAGCAGCTCCACCGTCACGCCCTTGCGCGCTGCCTCCTTCAGGATGCCCCGCTCGCGCAGCCCGGGCAGGAAATATCCCGCCACGATGCGGATGGTTTTCTTCGCCCGCCTGATGCCCATGCGGTAGCCGCTCGATATCTGGTGCTTGCCGCGCAGCCAGTCGTTCTCCACAATGCGCACGGGGATGGCGCTCCCCTCAGGCGGCTGCGTGGCGGGCTGCAGCATCTCTTTCAGCGAGTCCATCACCGCGGGCTTCTTCCACCGCTGCTCGCAGATTGCAGCGATGCGCTGGCAGGCTGCGCCCTCTATCAGCACGGCAAAGTCGAGCCAGGGCGCGTGGCTGCGCGTGCCGCGGTAATGGTCTGAGATGTTGATGCCGCCAATCAGCGCCCGCTTCCCGTCAGCGCAGATGATTTTATGATGCAGGCGTCTGCGCGGCTGGATGCCCCACAGCGACATCACCGGGGCAAACCGCTTCACCCGGATGCCCTTTGCCGCAAGCATGCGTTCTATTCTGCCCGGAAACCTTGACGAGCCGAAGGCATCCGCCACGATAGCCACCCGTACGCCCCGCGAGGCAGCCTGCAGCAGGCTCTCGGTGATTTCCCTGCCCGTGGCGTCATATTCAAAAATGTAAACCTGCACGTGCACCTCTTCCTGCGCCCCGTCAATCAAGTGTCTGGCGGTGGCAAAATAATCCTCCCCGCTGTGCACCAGCTTCACCCGGTCGGCCGGCAGATAGTAGCGTAAATCGGGAATCCACGTCTGCTTCATGCTGCTTTTATTGCTCCTCATCGTCCGTTAATTGCAGGGCAAAGATGAGCAGGAAGGAATAATTTGGAAATCACCGCAAGCGGCTGCCTGCGGGAAATAAAAAATCATTTCAACAACGGTTCGGGGCTTGCCGGATATAGGTTTAGTTCCATTAATCTATCCAGTTGAAAAGGTATTGTTCGTTGTATTCTATTTCAAACTTTTTAAGAAAGTCAAGATATTCTTCGCGAAATGTCTTTTTCTTGTGATGTTCCTTTTGAGTGTGGATGTATTTATAAACAGCATCAATTTGAGAATGGCTGTAAGAAAAAGCTCCGAAACCTTCCTGCCAGGAAAAATTGAATTGGGAGAGTTTGTTTTCGTTGATAAAAGCATTAGATGATTTTTTTATTTATATCACCAAATCGGATAGGCAGCAAGTTGGTTTCATTCCGATTAGAAAATGAATATGGTCAGGCATGCCGTTTATGGCAATCATCTTTTGCCCTTTGTTTTGAATTATGCCGGTGATATATTTATATAATTGCTCTTCCCATTCGGGCTTTATCAGACTGCCTCTGCCTTTTACGGCAAACACGGTTTGAATATAGATTTGTGAATAGGTTGACATAATTTAATGCGATTTAGTTTTCCCATCCCGAAGGGATGTTATGTTTTTAATAATTGTTTGCATTGGGAAACATGCGACCCCGAAGGGGTCGGACAATATACGCATATTATCTATAAACATTTGACACTATAAACATTTGACACCTTCGGTGTCATGGTATCCTGAACGATATACGCACCTTCGGGGTCATGGCATATCCGGTGTCATTGATACATTCGGGGTCATGGCATCCCAAAGGGATGCTATGTTTATAGAAATTGTTGGCATTGGGAAACATGCGACCCCGAAGGGTCGGACAATATACGCATATTATCTATAAACATTTGACGCCTATAAACATTTGACACCTTCGGTGTCATGGTATCCCGAACGACCGTTCATGATGAACGGGGCTTTTAAATTTCCGATGCATACGTTGCCCGCACGAGCGCCCGGGCAAAATGAAAGGGTGCACGACACGTGCACCCAAAATGAAACCCCGTGAACAGCGTTCACTGCTTTGATTAACTTTAACGACCGATTTAAACCGCTAACCGCTGAACGGCAAACTTTAAATTTATCATCAACCCGGTGAAACGATTACTGCTACTGCAAGCGCTTTTCCTGCTGCATTTCCATTCCCATTCACAAACCACCAAGTCATTTCCTGATGAGCCGGACCAATTTATCAGAGAAGTGCTCAGCATGCTGGAAGCTACCAGGCGCAGCGACTGCTCTGCCACCGCTGCCGCCTTCTCAGCCAGCTACAAGGCGGGTATGCTGGCTAACAAAATGCCCGCCATCCAAGCCACCGCCAGCATCATGCTGGGCAGAAACATGCTCGCCTATCCGCATTTTGAGCTGTACCTGCGCACGGTGAATGATTTCGTGAAGGCAGGCAAAGATGATGACCTTTTCCAGCGATGGTCTGACATTCTCAACAAGGTAACCCAAGCACAGCGCAGGGGCGAAAGCAAAGATTTCAAAGCATATCTAGAGTTTTCTGACGGGCTGTTCACGCAGGGCGCCATCTATCTTTCCGATTCCAAATCATGGTTTGCAAAAACCGACAATATCACGCTGCAGTATGACAGCGTGCCGCGGGCAGTGTTCCCCGCG
>DATLYB010000383.1:0-7833 GCA_035575215.1 Chitinophagales bacterium | reverse complement strand
AAGCCGGTGCCGCTTCCCGCCAGCTTTGCTTCGCCATACTGTAATGTAGCTGTATCGGCAACCGGAATTCCCCGCCTGAGTAAAATATCTCCCAAATAAAAGGAAAATCCAGCTCCGATGCCAACCTTGTCGCTGATTCTGTAATTGACAGTCGGCTGAAAGGAAAACGTTTTCAAGTCAATCTCGCGAATCACGAATTGCCCCTTCCAGCCGTCATCATACTCAAGGGCGTTGCCGAAGGGATTGTTCACCCCAATCCCAACGGTCCATTTTTCATTAAACCGGAATGAGCCGTAAAGCAAAAAAGGCGTGCCGAAAGTATTTCGGGTTGATGCGGTATAAAAGCCGGGGGCGGGCTCCTGATAGGTAACCTTGGGGAAGACGAGATTAGCTCCGATAACAAGGTTATGCCGGTGTTTCAAAAAAGACAGCCCACCGGGATTGATGAAGATGCTGCTGGCATCCTGGCTTAAGCCCACTCCGGTGTATCCCATTCCAAGCTGCTTGATGCCTTGCAAGTTGGCTTGAAAGCCTCCGGCTGAAACGTGAAGTGAAAAGAAAAGAAAGATGGCACAGGCGGACACCTTTGCCACCAGAGCCAGGGGGGGCGCAAATGGATGCCTGCGCCAGTTAATAAGTAATTCCATCACTGCAACACAATTTGTGTTCTTCCCGCACCGAAATTTTTATCGTGCGGTATCAGGGTGACGATGAACAGCCCGCTTCCCAACTCGTCTTTCGAGAGAACAATCTTACTTTCCACATTGCGGATTGATTTCACGAGTTTGCCGATGTTGTTGTAAATCTCCACGTCTGCCGCACCCTTAAGGATTGAAGGCTTTTCGACATAGACCATATTGCTTGACGGGTTCGGATAGACGGCAAAATTTTCAGACCAGATGTGTTGCGTGATTCCCGTTTGGGCGGTGTCTTCCACAATCGGATAGCCGCAGGGGGCTGAAACTTTTCCAACAGCAGCCAGCGGCTGTCCGCACGTGCTGCCCGTCATTATCTTGAACAAAAAATCGCGGATAAACCATACGGTGGTGTCCATATATAATGGACCATTGCTGAAGGGAGGCGGCAGCGGATTTACATAAGGAACATGGTCAGCGTTCCTCCAGGTGTAGAATGGATTGAAAATGCCCAGCCGTGCTGTGCGTGCCTTCATGGTGGCGCTCCCGTCAACCACAATGAGCTCATTTCCCGATACGCTGATAATTTCAGAACAATAAGGAACGGTTCCGTCCTGATCGCCATGCATGCTCACCATCGGGATTTCGCCCGGCTCAATCCATGCCGTATCGCCAATGGCTCCGGCAAGGTTGATGATGCCATGGATGCGTGATGAGTAACCGGGATTACCGCTGTTGCCTTCCAGCCCGTCACCCACGGAAGCGATAATCTCCTTCATCCATTGCGGAAGGTTGAGCGTGTCGGTGACGTAACCGAGATGAATTCCGATAAACGCACCGGCTGAAGTGCCGCCCATGAAAATGTGATTGGTGTCAATCCGGTATGTATTGGTGGTTGCCGCATCCTTGTAGAAAAAGCGGATGGCGGCTTTTGCATCCTGCACGGCTTTAATCACCTGCTTGAGCATGTTGGCAGAATCAATCACTCCGGTGTTGAGCCTGTAATCAATTGTGGCAGTGACGTAGCCTCTGCGGGCAAATTCCTGACAAAGCGTGCGGATGTCAGGGCTGTCTTTAAACCCTGCGGTGAAACTCCCCCCAAAGGCGAGGATAATCAGCGGACGCCTGGATGCAGTGTCACCCTCGGGCTGGAAGATGTGCATGTTAAGGTCCTTGTTTTCCGCACGGCCGAAATTGACGTCTCTTGTTTCCTTGGCAGTGAAAATTTCATCGTAAAACCTTCCGCTGCACTGGGCGGAAGCTAAAAAAGAGGCAAAACAGAGAAAAGCTGTCAACAATAAAGTACGTAAGTTTTTCATGATTATTGATTGTGGTTGAAATGTTTTTGCAAGAGCAGAGTAATCTTCAGGGCAAATCTGCGCTAAATTCCGAAAAATTATGGGAATCAGGAAATAGCGGACGCCTGGAATTGGAGGCTGAATTTTTTAAGATTATCGGCAATCACGGAACTCCGATGGAGTATAACATGCGGGATTACAAAAATTTTACTTCAATAACAGAAGCCCTCCCGGAAAATCACAACGGGAGGGCTTTGCCAGAAAAACCAACCATGGCAAATTGCTAAAATATTTTTTCTATCGTGATGGCTTTCATTTCACCGCCAAAATCAACCACCACATAATAAATGCCCGAGGGTACATCGCTCAGGCTGATTTGCTCGGATGCTTTGCCATTTTTCATTTCGATATACTTTGTTATCACTTCCCGCTCGAAAACATCCACCACGCGAAGTCTTGCTGTACCGTAGCCGTTGCCGTACATGTCAATGTAAAACAATGAGTTGGACGGATTAGGATGTGCCTGCAAAAAAATCGGCTCATCCATAATCTGGAAGTTGGCGCCTATTCCGAACACATCGCTGATGGTACACCCGTTGGCATCAGTGACGGTAACGGAGTAATTTCCTTCCGCTAATCCAGACAGGGCTGGTGAAGTGTCACCTGTTGACCAGAGGTATTGATAGGGAGCACTTCCTCCACTTGCCATAAGAACAATGGCACCGTCAGTGCCGCCCGGTGTGCTGACATTGGTGATATTAGATGTAAGAAGTATTGGCGCAGGCTCTTGCACTTCCACCAACAAGGTTGCTTCGCAGCCGTTCAAATCCTGCACGACAACACTGTAGATACCTGCCGGTAACGCGTAAATATCCTGCATAGCATCTCCTGTTGACCACGAATAGGTGTAAGGCGGGATACCGCCCTGAACCGTGAGGTCAATGGAGCCATCGCTGTCTCCGAAACAAGTTACCGGTGATGCAACAGCACCCAGCGCCATTGGTCCTGGCTGTCCCACAAGAGCGCTTGCCGTTGCGGTGCAGGCATGCGCATCGGTTGCAGTAACTATATAGCTGCCCGCTCCAACACCTATTAAATCCTGCGTGGAGGAGCCGTTGGACCATTCAAATGCATAAGGCGGTGTTCCGCCCAAAACTTCCAAGGCAATGCCTCCATCTGTGGCACCAAAGCAATTAGCATTGTCGGAAACAGTTGAAAGCAAAAGCGGAGCCGGTTCATCCAGCGTCACGTTATTGGAAAATGCCAAGCATCCGTTTTTGTCAGTTACGGTAAATTCATAGGAGCCGGGTTCCAAACCGCTGACGCAGGCTGTCGTTTGTCCACCTGACCACACAAAGGTGTAAGGAGCTTCTCCCGCAAGAATCTGTGCGCACAGATGAGCGTCAGAGACACCGCTGCAACTAATGGGTGAGACAATTTCAATGGTAGCGTTCATCGCCTCTGCCGGCTCATTCACTCGGGCACTCTCCTGTATGCTGCATCCGTTGGCATCCATCACAATCAAATAGTAAGTGCCGGCAGAAAGTCCGGATGCACACGCTGAATTGACGCCATTCGACCACTCATAGGCGTAAGGCGAAGTGCCTCCCGAAGCTTGCGTGCATAAAATGCCATCATTCCCGCCATAGCAGCTCACATCATCGCGGAAGTTGATGACCGCTGTGAGTTGCTGCGGCTCGCTTACTGTGAATGTTTCAGATGCGGTGCATCCTTCATCATCGGTTACGGTCAGCGAATAATTACCTGCTGAGATTCCAAGGAGGTCTTCGGATGAGATGCCGTCAGTCCATTCGTAATTATAAGGTCCCCTTCCCCCAGTAACCGTGATTAAAATGCTGCCATCATTTTCACCGAAACAAGTAACATCATCCACAAATGAGGCTATCATTATTGACTGGGGCGACTGCACCGCGATGCTAAGCGTGGCGCTGCACTCATGTGCATCCACTACAGAAACATGATAGGCGCCTGCGGAAAGAGAGTTAATGTCCTCTGCATTTTCACCCGTTGACCAGGTATAATCAAAAGACGGAGTACCACCGTTTACCGCTAAGTCAATGGCGCCATCATTACCGTTGAAACATGAGGGAGGTGTTGTGACTGCTCCAAGTGTCAATTCACCGGGTTGTGACACCACAACGGTGTCAGCCACAGTACAGCCATGGGCGTCTGTGGCGGTAACATGGTATGTTCCGGCAGTCAGTCCCACACACTGAAAAGAAGATTGTCCGTTTGACCATACATATTGATAAGGAGCGGTGCCACCGCCAACCGTTGCAGTAACGCTTCCATCGCTTGCGCCAAAACAGCTTGCATCCGTAATAACGGAGTGAATTGAAAGCGGTGAAGGCTCGCCTATCAATGCAACTTCTGACAGTGATTGGGAGCATCCCTCCGCATCGGTTACGGTAATGCCAAAGGAAATTTCTCCGGGAGCAAGTCCGGTGATTTCGCTGGAAGTTGCGCCCGTTGACCACAAATATTCAAATGGAGCAGTTCCGTTGGTTACATCAGCCGCGAGGATGCCGTCCGTGCCGCCTGGGCAGGAAACGCTTCCTGCATTCGCCTGAATAGTAAGCCTGCACGTATCGGCACACTCAACCATGAACGAGTCAACCACCACGCAATGCCCGAAATCGGTGATGGTGACATAATACACTCCTGCACATAAATCCGAAATATTCTGTGAAGTGTCTCCTGTTGACCAAAGGAATGAGTAAGGCGGTCCGCCACCTGAAACATGCAGCGAAATACTTCCATCACAATCAGCGGAAGAATTACACATCGTCACCGGGGAGGACGTGCCGGATACCGCAAGGTTGCAGCCGGGACATGGAAATTCAACAGGCTCTGAATTATGCCCGGTCTTGCTTGGACTGGCGTGAACGAAAACGATATCGGGATAGCCGAATCCGGCAGCCCCAAACGCACTCAGATTAATGGTGACATCATACCATACTTCATAAATCCAGTTCGGATAGACAGGATTGGGCGTATAGCTTGTATCTGTTGCCGGTGAATTGCTTGTCAGCACATAACCGTAAACATTGAAATTTTCAGCCAATGATGAATTGACACTGAGCACGTCAGCGGCATTTCCGAAAATCATTCTTCCGTCACCACCTGTTACGCCCAAACTTTTATATCCTGAAGGAGCCAATGCACTGGCGGAGATATAGTCGGTTTTGAATTCCATTTTTTTTACGCCATTCACGTCATAAAGCACCAGTTGAAGATGGTCAGAGCCTGCCAGCATATTAAAGGTGTGCCCATTATTCCATCCCACAGCGTTGGTTCCATAGGTATTGTCAACAAACGTTTTTGAAAACGTGGTGCGGATAGTAACGGTTTGCGAGTTGTTATCAATTGTCCATCTTGTATCAGCGCTGACAAGATTAGGCAGCGTTGGGCTGGCGAAGCATCGCGAGCCTTCCAGGCATGAAGCAGCCTTCACCGAAAAAGACGAGGTTGCACTGGCTCCGCTGACATCGGTTACGGTAACCGTGTAAATGCCGGGATGCAAGTCAACGATGCCGGAAGTTGATTCCCCGTTTGACCATGAATAATGATAGGGCGGAACGCCACCCGTCACCTGCAGTTCTATTCTTCCGAAAAATGTTCCCGAGCAGGGAACATCCACTACAGAACCATTGATTTCAATGGGATTTGAAGCTGCGTAATTGCATCCAACGAAAACGCTGTCTTCTACGGAACAGCCACCTGCATCCGTCACGGTGAAGTAATAGTAGCCGGTACACAAGCCGGAGATGCTGAAAGCAGTGCTTCCGTCAGACCATTCAATCGTGTAAGGGGCAACACCTCCGCTTACACCAAGCGATACAGCGCCATCTCCCTGGCATTGTGTGGTGATTCCGCAGCGGTTACCCTTCTCATCAATATATCCGGCAGCGGTGAAATCACCATAGATATTTCCTGCCGCAAACGGGATAACATTATTACTACCCTTGCAATCGGTATTCACCACCACATCAGGCATTCCCTGGATGGCGAAGTATGTTTTCTTTTTCAGATGCTTTCCGTTGTTATTAACTGTGAGCAAAGCGCCATGCTGAACATTGGTGAATATTTTGAGCAGATGATGATGATTATTATCGTCATAAACAGAAATATCCACTCCGGAGCTGCCCGTATAAATCATCGTAATCTGAGTAAGATATTTTTTACAAACACAGGTCCCTGACAATGACATCATGCTGCACGCGTTGCCTTTATGGTCAACATACCCTTCGATGATGAAGTCGCCATAAACCTGTCCAATCCCGATTCCGGGAAGGGAGTTGTGACCACCTTTGCAGTCCGTATCTATCTCCGCATCAGGCATCCCCGAAACAGAAAAGTAAAGCTTTTTTTTAAGCCTTTTCCCCCCATCATTAACAGCAAGCAAGTCACCCTGCTGCACATTGCTGAATGACATAAGCAGATGGTGATGATTCTTGTCCCCGTAAACAGAAACAAGAGCACCGGACTGCCCGGTGTACATCACCGTCAACTCATTCAGATATTTATCACATGGGCATGAAACAAGATAATTGCCGGTTAAATCACAATTGGTAGCCTGAGTAACCGAAGGCGTTATCGAAAGGCATCCGGAAGGGGATGAATTTGCAGCTTGAGCTCCAATCAGCACCCCGATACATAGTATCACATGCTTTCTCATACGTAAAGCGATTTAGCGAGAATCAAACCTGCATAGCGGGGAAGGAAAAACAACAGAGCGGGAAGTAAACGATGTGTTTGTTCTGTTCAAACTTTACACCTCATCATCCACTCCCAATGTAAATTTTGGAAATGTGAAAAGCAAACAAATTTCCTGTTGCTGTTTCAAGGGAGAGAAGAAGAGATAAATAATTTCGTCACGGAAGTTTGATTATTCATCCACTTCCAGTTCTATTCTGAGTATATGGCTTGAAAAGTTTTTCCCAAGGTTGTCCATCCGCATGGAACTGCTCGCGCCACCGTCAAGCGCCTCATAGCATACAAAGTTGAGCGATTCAATGGCATCCCATTCGTAACGAATCACTTTCCCCTTTATAAGGCTGTCGAAATGACGCTTAACCAGGTCAGCGGTAAGGTATTTTTTTAAAATCTGGTAATGATGCGGTTCGCGCGCCATTACTCCGATGTTGCAGATATCGTTCTTATCGCCTGAGCGTGCGCTGGCAATATCAATGAGCTTTATTTTCTTCATGGGACAAATTTCTCGTTTATCACACGATTGTCAAAATTTCCTTACAATAAGATTACCGGAAATATTTTGAATCAGCCGGACCTGAAAATATTTACGTAGTGACAGATTTATAAAATTTATTTAACCTATAACCCTCAAGCCATGAAAACAATAAAACAATTTTCTTTCATTGCTTTGATTTTCCTGTTATGCATGCCAAGTAAAAGCTTCGCTCAATACTTTAACCTTTATGTTCTTGACCCCCAGGCAAGGTGGTACACTGGTAATGCAACCATAGATGAAGCATCGCTTACCATTAAACCGGCAGGCATTTACTTCGAATATGGGTTGCATCTTACAATTTCAGCCAAAGGCACGCAGTTTGAAGGCAGCGCAACCCTGCCTCTCGAAATTGTGATGAATTTCTGCCTGCCGGAAAGAGCCATTATCCACGATTCATGGTTGTGGGTGAACACAGGCGATACTTTAACGCGCAAAATCTGGGCAGGTAATTTCATTTATGCCCGCGAGCAGGAGCAGCAGTTGAATTCCACCAAGCGTGAAATCATTGACACCAGCCTTGCTAACCGCGTGCTGTCGCTTTACACCGCTTTTCTTGCATTGGAGCCAAACGACACGATTTCCGCCTGTGAAACCTGCGAGGATGATTCCGATAACACAAATACCACCT
>DATLYB010000382.1:0-6605 GCA_035575215.1 Chitinophagales bacterium | reverse complement strand
TGGCGTCAGGCACATCGCCCTCATCGGTCACAACCATTGCGGCATGGTGAATCTCATTGCACGCAAGGAGGCGTTCGTGAAGGGGCTGATGGACAACGCAGGCTGGGATAAAGAGCGGGCGGAAGAGCATTTCATGAGCTTTGCGCCCATGTTCGAAATCGGCAATGAAGTGGATTTTGTTTTAAGCGAAACAAAACGCCTGCGGCTGCGCTATCCCAAAATCACCATTGCGCCCATGATTTACAAAGTAGAGGACAACAGGTTGTATCTTGTGAGCGAAAAGTGATGGCGATTGGACGGTTATTTCAACTTCAGTAATTCGAGGCTTCATTATTACAAGATGGGCGATGGCGCACACCCGCTGATTGCCCTGCACGGCTTCGGACAAACCGGGGCGTTATTTTTGCCCCTGAAAGAATCACTCGGAAAGCGATACACGATTTACTCCTTTGACTTCGCCTGGCACGGCAAGACGCAATGGAACGAAACCCATGCTCTGACGAAGCCCGCCTTCATCCGCATGCTCGATGAATTCATGCGGCAGCATCACTGCAAAAAAATCTCGCTGCTGGGATTCAGCATGGGCGGGCGCGTGATGCTGTCGCTGATTCCCGACATCGCAGAAAAACTGGAAGACGTCATTCTGATTGCCCCCGATGGCATCGAGGAGCGGTTTTATTACCGTTCATTTATGTCAGGAAAAACAGGACAGAGTGTTTTCAGAGAGATTCTCCGTCATCCTAAATTGTTGATTGCAGCCGCAGACGCCTTCAGCAAAATCGGCTTGACGAAAAAGTATGTTGCCGATTACCTGAAAAACTACTGGGCCGATGAGGGCAAGCGCGAAAAGCTGTTCAGCGTGTGGCTTTCGATGCGCACCTACCGCGTAAACCTCGGCAAGATTCGGGCGGCTTCCGAAAAGCATCCCGTGAGAATTTTTCTGCTGTGGGGAAGTCATGACAGGATGATTCCATCGCGGCTGGCGCATCACTTTAAGGAAAAAGTGCCGCGGTGCAAACTGAAAATGATTGATGGCGGTCATTTCATTGTAAATGAGAAGCTCAATCCTGTCATTGACGGACTGCTGAGCCATGACTGAAATGCTGATTTTGGCTTCCATCATCCTGTTGTCAGGGTATTCCGTGCTGATGCTGTTTTATTATTTCGGATGGACGAGAACTCCTTTGTTCAAGCCGGAGAAAAACTCACCGCAAACAAAAGTAAGCGTGGTGATTGCCGCGCGTAATGAAGAAACCACTATCGGAAGCTGCATTCAATCCATCCTGCATCAGGATTACCCCCCGGAGTTGTATGAGGTGATTGTGGTGGATGACCATAGCCTCGTCCCCGTTCCCGCCCGGAAGGGACGGAATGTGCGGGCATTGCCGCTTCCCGCCACGGCAAAGGGAAAGAAGCAGGCAATTGCGTACGGAATTCAGCATGCAGCAGGCGACCTCATTATCACCACCGATGCCGATTGTGTGGTTCAAAATACATGGCTTTCCACTGTTGTCGCATATTATGAAAAGTATCGTCCGAAAATGATTGCGGCACCTGTCGCCTTTACAGATGAGCAATCATGGCTCGAAAAATGGCAATCGCTCGACCTGTGCGCGATGATGGCGGTTACGGCCGGGGCAATCGCCAACGGATTCCCTAACATGTGTAACGGAGCCAATCTCGCTTATGAGAAAAAAGTGTTTGAAGAGGCGGGAGGCTTTCATGGCATTGACCGACAGCCCGGTGGTGACGATGTGTTCCTGATGCTGAGGATTGCAAAAAAATACCCCGGTGGAGTCCGGTTTCTTAAATCACAGGATGCGATTGTTTTCACCCGTCCGGAAAAAACGCTATCCGGATTGTTTCAGCAGCGCCTGCGCTGGCTGTCAAAGGGAACGGCTTATCCGGACTGGCGCGTGTCGGCTGTGCTGGTGTTTTCGTGGCTGTTTAATGTTTCCATCCTCGCCAATCTCTTCATGGGAATATTCCGTTCAGAATTTTTGGCGATGGGTATAATTTCTCTTGTATTTAAGACCTTATCGGAATTTCCGCTTTTAGCCGGGGGATGTGATTTCTTTCGGAAGAAAAAAATGCTGTGGGGCATTTTGCCTGCCCAGGCGATGCATATTCTTTATGTGGCGGTTGCAGGGGGCGCCAGCCGGTTCGTGAAATACAACTGGAAGGGCAGGGTGTATCCCGCTGGATAATTCCAGGTTGGCTTTGAGGCTGAATAAATTTTAGTAGAACTTATACCGTTCATCCCTGATGTCAGCAGCCTTGCGGATGGCAGGTGGAAGAGAGAATTCCACGGTGGATGCGGCAGCGATTTCTGATTGCCTCTTTTGGGCAGTGAAGTCGCTTGGGAGTTCCGGAACCTGCTTTGAGGTCACTTTAATCACAAACACACCGTTGTCACCGGCAAGAGGGGCTGAGGTTTCACCTTCATTCATTGCAAGCGCTTTGCCCACCACTCCCATCTCCTGACCGATGCCGGTGATAAATGTGCTGGTGAAAGACATGCCTGTTGCCTTCTGGACGGTCTTCCCGGTGCTTGAAGCGATGACATTCAGGTCGGTTTGTCCTTTTATTTTTTCCTGAAGCATCCCGGCTTTCTTTTGTTTTTTCACTTCCAGTTCAATTTCTGTCCGGATATCGTCTAAAGGCGTAACCCCTTCAGGCGTCACCTTTGTCAGTGCGGCAACAACGTATTTATCAGGAAGGGAAAAGACACCGGATACCTGGTTTTCAGCAGCGCTGAACACCCATTTCACCACTTCCCGCGCGGGTTCATCATCCACATTGGCGATGATATTGTCATTTTTCCTGATGCCTGCTGCTTCACGCAGCGAAAGCTCTTTAGCGCCTTCTCGGAAGGCCTGAAGCGTTTGATGGGCTGATGCAAACTGGCTCGCTTTGGCATACAGCGCCCGCTCACTTTCAACGCTTGCCGTGATTTGCTTTGCCAGAAAAGCCACCTGCACCGCGTCTTTCACCGGCTTCGCCTCCGTAATCTGAATAATGTGGAAGCCCCGCTTATTTTCCTCATCGGAAGGCACCATGAAAATATCGCCCTGCGCGTGTTTGTAGAATAAAGCGCGGTCAATGGTCGGATATTTCTGCCCCGGCTTTATCCAGCCCATATCCCCACCGGCAGCTTTGGTTTCCTCATCATTGGAATATTGCTGAACAAAGACATTGAAATCAGCCCCTTTTTCTTTTATCTCTTTAAGAAGCGAATCGGCAAACGCGCGTTTTTCATTCACGCCTTCCTGGTTTTGCACACCGGCAATGCTGACGAAGATGTGTTTTGCCCTGACGGAATCAGGTATCAGCTTGCGGTCAAGCAGCTTCGCATACATCCAATAGCCGTCTTCAAGATAGGGACCTATAACTGCATTGGTGTCAATTGAGAAGAACGTGTCTTTAATCGAGCTGGTCAGTTCATCACGCGAATAGTATTTCGGGTCGAAAGGCTTCTGTGAATAGCTTCTTAAAAATGCGGAATCACTGGATGTGTTTTTAAAATTCTCATACAGCTCTTCAAGCTTGCTTTTTACGCGAAGGGTATCTTCTTTCGTAGGCTTGATGTCAAAGCTGACAAACTCAATGGCGCGGGTTTCTTCCTCCTGCCGGTATTTGTTTGCGTGTGATTTGAGATAGGCTTTCAGCTCGCTTTCTTCCACCGCTACATCGCCATCGGGAATGTCGGCATAAGGAAGGTAAACAAAATCGAAATCAACTTTCGCATTGGTGAGAGTGTAATTTTCGGCTGCCTGCCAAGCAGGCGTGTACATTCCTTTTTTTACAAGGGCGAAAAACTTTTGCCTCAGCCGGTCTTCTTTCAGATATTTTTCAAAGGTGAGCCAGCGCTGGCGGGTTTCGCCAGTCTGGTCTTTATCAAGCTGGGAAAGAAAGTAGGAAACCTGGGAGGGGTCATACTGTCCGGTCTTCGGGTCGCTGAATGATTGAATGACGGCAGGATGCGGATTGGAACCGAAAATCATATCCTCGATTTCATCCCTGGTGATTTTAACGCGAAGTGCCGAGGTGTCATCCCTGATTCCAAGTCCGAGTTTTGCATACTTTTCTCCCATCAGCAGGTCATTAACATATTGTTCCCAGGTTTGGCTGCGGAGCTGCCAGATGGTGGCATCATCTATGTTCGCAGTATTATTGGCGAGCCGGTAGTTTTCAATTGCCTGCTGCACTTTGCGGTCGAAATCCTGAATGCTCACTGATTTGCCATTGATGACTCCGGCAGTATTGGAATTAAAGCGCAGAACGGAGGAATTGGAGTTGATGGCATCCTGCAGCAGAAAGGCGAAGATGGCCAGCATGATGAGACCGACTATCAACAGCCCCAGCTTGTTCCTGATTTTCATTATGACCGCCATGGAGAAATCATTTTAAAATTGAACGCAAAGTAACTTCTTTCATGCCGAATTATCAAAGGCTGCCCGCGGATGGCTGATGAAAAACGGGATGAGCGGTTAAAAACAGGCTCTTTAGTTAGCTTCTTCACAACTTTTTTCCGTCTGCAACAACTTCAATAAAATATGTACCATTTGGCAAGGGGAAAGTGAACCGCTCGCTATCTTTGCACGCGGAAAACATTGGCGGCATGTTTTGAGCATACGACATATTTACAACACAAAAAATGACAAACTTTATTAACCATTTTAAAACATGGAATCAATGAAGACTCTTCGATTTCTTACTATTCAGGTATTGTTTATCTTATGTCAAGACACACATGCGCAAGACACTATTTTGTTCGAAGAACATTTTGACGACAATGCTAAAGGCTGGCTTACCGGGGAAGACCAATGGGCGACTAGAAAATTTAAGAATGGTAAGTATTACATGGAGTGTAAAGCCTATTTGCTACCCAATAGTGGAACTGCATGGTCAACTGTTCCGGGCTTAACAATTCCGAATGATAATTTTTCCATCCAATGCCGTACAGAATGGATAAAAAACAAAAATACCAATGGTTATTATCATTCCTATGGTTTTCAGGTTGGTAATTACCGCTTTGAAATCTATGGAAACGGTGACAGGCGACTGATGTATTGGGATGGGGAGAAAGACAATGTTGTGGTTGACTATACTGGTGCCAAACCTTCCTTGTTCACTAAGGAAAAAGGAGTAATAGACGTAAAAATTGAAGTACAAAACGGTAATGCAAAGATGTATGGAAACGATCAACTCATGCTTGAAAAGAAAATAGGTTCAACAAAAGGACAGCTTCAACTTCGGGTTTCACATTCAGAAGTAGTAACCTATGACGATCTTATTGTAACAAAAACCACAGTAGCAACCTCGAGTCAAATAAGCACAAGTAGCTCTGAGCGAGAGCAGGATAACCTGACACAATATGTTTGGGTATATCCTTTTTCCGAAGGGCTTGCCCTCGTAAATATAGGAGGTACGAGTTACGATTTTTATGCTGACGGTGGCGCGTGGGGATATATTGATAAATCAGGCAAAGTAATCATTACGTGTAAATATGATTTTGCTAAAGATTTTCGTGAAGGTCTTGCTGCAGTGCAACTAAATGGGAAGTGGGGCTTTATTGATAAAACAGGCAAGGAAGTAATTCCTTTTCAATATGAAGATGCAAATAGTTTTTCAGAGGGGTTTGCCGCGGTTAAATCAGGTGGTACATGGAGGTATATTGATAAAACGGGTAAGGAAAAAATAACAGGTGTGGGCTATAGCGGAATCTTCCATGCTGATAATTTTTCAGAAGGACTGGCTTGGGTTTCACCGGATGAAAAAATTAATAATGAGCTTCAGACAGTTTGCATTGACAAAAATGGAAAAACAATTATTTGGCCAAAGTACAAAAATGCTGGCAGATTCTCCGATGGTCTTGCCTTTGTTGAATTAGACTACCAGAAGAGTGGTTTTATTGACAAAACCGGTAAGGAAGTCATCCCCTTAAACTACCTGCATGCATATGACTTCTCAGAAGGACTTGCAGCCGTTCAGCATGTTAATGGAAAATGGGGCTTTGTAGATACAACCGGTAAAGAAATTATCTCAATAAAATATGAAGCTGTCCGGAGATTTCATCAAGGTCTTGCCGCAGTGCAACTAAATGGGAAGTGGGGGTATATTGATAAATCAGGCAAAGAAATGATTACATGCAAATATGATTTTACTTATGGTTTTAGTGAGAGTCTTGCTGCAGTAAACTTAAACGGCAAATGGGGCTTTATAGATGAAACCGGAAGAATAGTTATTTCACCTCAATATGAAAGAGCGGAGAATTTTACTGAAGGTTTCGCAGCCGTAAAGCTAAACGGAAGGTGGACTTTTATTGATAAAGCTGGGAAAGAAATTAAATAAAACTGAAACCAGCCGCTTACCCCGGGCTTGACACATCTCCTCCTCTATCTCACTTTCTCCCTTTTCATTCTCCTTGCCCAGGTGCCGCAGGCTATCAAATACCAGGCGGTGGCGCGGGATTCGATGGGGAGCATCATGGAGAATGCAAACGTTACCGTGAGGGTTTCCATTTATTGACACCGAGTTACTCGGGGCTGCGGGGGGCGGTGTGGTTTATTTCTGGGATAGGCAAGACGGGAACGAATCAATTC
>DATLYB010000381.1:0-7217 GCA_035575215.1 Chitinophagales bacterium | reverse complement strand
CCAAAGGCATTCGGGCTTTTGGCGACAATTTTGATTGAGCGAAACAGAAACAGCAGGTAGAGGAAAACAATTATGCCTCCGCCAATCAAGCCGTACTCTTCGATTACAATGGAGTAAATAAAATCAGAATACGGATGTGGCAGAAAATTCCGCTGATGGCTGTTGCCCGGACCTTTGCCGATGATTCCGCCTTTGGCAATTGCGATTTTTGATTGAGTGACCTGATAGAGTTCGGAATCCTTATCCATGAAGTTCTCGATTCGGTTCTTCCAGGTTTCGAGGCGACCTTTAGTGGGCGTGAGCATCAGGATTAAAATCATAATGGAGAGCACCGCGAGCATGATTCCTGCCATCGCTGCGATATGCACGAGCTTCACGCGTCCGATGAACATGATTAAAACACAGGTGGTGAAAAGCATCAGGGCGGTGGAAAGATTGGCAGGCGCAATCAAAATGCAAATGACCACCACCGGAAGGATAATCGGCAGGAATGCGTTTTTGAAATCGTGAATAATCTCCTGTTTCTTTGAGAGCACGCGCGCTAAAAACATAATGAGGGCAAGCTTTGCCAGGTCAGACGTCTGAAACGTGAGGCTGATGACCGGAAGCGTTATCCAGCGTTTCGCTTCATTCAATTCCGTTCCTGTGAAATAGGTAATGACCAGCAGCGGAATGGATACATACAATAATAACTGTGCAATCCTGGAATAGTACCGGTAATCAACAAGATGGGCAAGATACATCAACCCCAGCCCGATGGCGAGAATTGACAGATGCTTGAATAAATAGTATTCGGTGTTGCCAGCCTGATATTTGTAGGCGAGCGTGCCGGTAGAGCTGTAAACGGCAAGCAATGAAAATACAGACAGAAGAAAAACCACCAGCCAAATGTATTGGTCACCGTGAATTTTTTTGAGGAGGGACTGCATTTTTTAAATCGTTTGAGGTTTTGTGGTGTGTCGTTTGTGGTTGATTTCTGTTGTTGTAAACTGCAAACCATAAACAACAAACAGCAGACCGTTTTACAAATTCCTCACTGCTTCCTTAAACTGATTGCCCCGGTCTTCGTAATTCTCGAACAAATCAAAACTGGCGCAGCAGGGTGAAAGCAGCACCACATCGCCTTTGTCTGCGAGGTAATGAGCGATTTTAACGCTTTCTTTTGCACTCATCGTGTTCACAATAAGGTCAACGTGCTTCGAAAAAGCTTCATGGATGCGCAGGTTGTCAGCGCCCAGGCAAACAATGGCTTTCACTTTTTTCTTCACAAGGTCAACAAGCACGCTGTAGTCGTTGCCCTTGTCCACGCCACCCACAATCCAAATCACGGGCTTGGTCATGGATTCCAGCGCATACCATGTGGAGTTCACATTGGTGGCTTTGGAATCATTGATGTACTCCACGCCTCCGATTTTAGAGACGAACTCCAGCCGGTGGTCAAGCCCTTTGAAATCCGCCAGGCTTTCGCGGATGACTTCGTTGCGGATGTCGAACGTTTTCGCTGCCAGACATGCTGCAAGCGAATTGTAGGTGTTGTGTGTTCCGACTAAGGACAGATCGCTGATTT
This sequence comes from Chitinophagales bacterium, assembly GCA_035575215.1. Taxonomy (GTDB): domain Bacteria; phylum Bacteroidota; class Bacteroidia; order Chitinophagales; family CAIOSU01; genus DATLYB01. Next base: position 5,650 of record DATLYB010000381.1, on the reverse strand, counting down.
GCATTTTAAATGGGTTTTTATGGTTAACAAATAATTTTTTACTGACGGTGTAGCCGACACTGCCGGGCTTTTTTTTTAAGGTGAACGGCAGCAAGGTCGCCTTCACGGGATTTTTTTTTAAATGACTCGTTACCACCTCATCATCCGCGCAATAGATGAAATAATCCTCCTTCGTTTGATTCTCGGCAATCCTGAATTTTGACCGGATATAGCTCTCGAAGTTGTACTCGTAACGGTCGAGATGATCGGGGGTGATGTTGAGCAGCACGCTGACATGCGGCTTAAAATGCACGATGTCGTCCAACTGGAAATTGCTAATCTCCAGCACATAATAATCGTGCTTTTGTTCCGCAACCTGCCTGGCGAAGCTGTAGCCGATGTTTCCTGCAAGACCGACATTCAATCCGGCTTTTTTGAAAATATGATATGTGAGGCTGGTGGTGGTGGACTTGCCGTTGCTGCCCGTGATGGCGATGATTTTTGCATCCGTGAAGCGGTAAGCGAATTCTATTTCGGAAATGACCGGAATTTTTTTCCTGCGAATCGCCTTCATGATTGGCGAATTCTCCGGAATACCCGGGCTTTTGATGATTTCGGCTGCTTTGAGAATCCTGGTTTCAGTATGAGTGCCCTCCTCCCATGTTATTCCGTGCTTCGCCAAAGCCGATTTGTATTTATCTTTCACTCTCCCACAATCAGAGATGAACACTTCATAACCCTGCTGCTTTGCGAGGATAGCCGCGCCCACTCCGCTTTCAGCAGCACCGAGAATCGTAATCAGACGTGAACTGTGAGGCATAGCTATCTGATTTTAAGGGTAACCACCGATAACACCGCCAGCATGATTCCGATAATCCAAAACCGTGTCGCAATCTTGGATTCATTCATTCCGAGCTTCTGATAATGATGATGCAGCGGTGACATTTTGAAAATGCGCCTGCCTTCCCCGTATTTTTTTTTCGTCCATTTGAAATAACTCACCTGCAGCACTACCGAAAGGTTTTCAATAAAAAAAATTCCGCACAGAATCGGGATAAGCAGCTCTTTGCGTAGAATAATCGCCAGAGTAGCGATAATGCCGCCAATGGCAAGGCTGCCGGTGTCACCCATGAATACCTGCGCGGGATAGGCATTGTACCATAAGAAACCCACACAGGCTCCGATGAATGCTGCCGCATACACTACCAGTTCCCCCGAATTGGGAATGTACATGATGTCGAGATAATCAGAGAAAATGATGTTGCCTGAAACGTAAGCGAATACGCCCAGCGTGGCACCGATAATGGCTGATGTTCCCGTAGCCAGTCCATCCAGGCCGTCAGTGAGATTGGCACCGTTGGAAACCGCGGTGACGATGAAAATCACAATCGGGATAAACACCACCCATCCCCATTTTGCGTAATCATCACCAAGAAAAGAGAGAATGCGCGAGTAGTCAATTTCATGCTCCTTGACAAAAGGAATCGTAGTAAGCGTTCCCTTGATATTCACATAATACTGATCTTTCACCTTGCGGATTTCTTCCGGGTCAAAAGCATTCGCCTGCAGCACCACATCTTCGGAAACTTTTTCGCTGATAACCACATCCTTGCTGAAGAACAGGGTTGTACCTACAATCACCCCTAATCCCACCTGCCCGATAATCTTGAATTTTCCGGCAAGCCCTCTTTTGTCTTTTTTAAAAACCTTGATGTAGTCATCCAGAAACCCGATGAAGCCCATCCACACGGTGGTGAGCAGCATCAGCAGAATGTAGATATTATCCAGGCGTGCGAAGAGGACCGTGGGAATAATAATCGCTCCAAGAATAATCAAGCCGCCCATCGTGGGTGTTCCTTCTTTTTCTTTTTGCCCCTGGAGCCCCAGGTCGCGTACGGTTTCTCCCACCTGCAGGCGTTTCAGCAAGGTTACGAGCCTGTTTCCGAAAATCATGGATATAGTGAGCGAAAGGAGGATGGTCATCGCTGAACGGAATGAGATGTAGTGAAACAACCCTGCACCTGGTATATCGGTGATGTTCTGCAGATATTCAAAAAGATGATACAGCATTATTCGTCCAACTCTTTCAGCGTTTCTTTTAAAATCTCCTTGTCATCAAACGGATATTTCTTGCCTGCGATTTCCTGATATTTCTCATGCCCTTTTCCGGCAAGCAGAATGATGTCACCGGGTTGAGCGAGCGCACAGGCAGTCTTGATGGCTTCCTTGCGGTCAACGATTGACAGGGCTTTGCGCTTATATTGAGCCGTCACGCCTTCCTGCATCTGGTGCAGAATCTCTTCAGGATTTTCATTGCGGGGGTTGTCAGAAGTGAGCACAATCCGGGTGCTCATCTCGCAGGCGATGCGTGCCATCACCGGACGTTTTTCCTTGTCGCGGTTGCCGCCACAGCCTACCACCGTGATGACCTGTTCATTGCCCGTGCGAATCGCATTGATGGATGCAAGGACGTTTCGCAGCGCGTCAGGCGTGTGTGCATAATCCACGATGACGATGATTTTCTTTTTCGGGGAAATGAAATAATCAAACCTCCCTTCGGCTGCGCTCAGGCTGCTGATGGCTTTCAGTGCTTGCACCTTTTCAATGCCAAGAAGCATTGCAGTGGCATATACTGCCAGGATATTGTAAGCATTGAACTCTCCAATAAGACGCGTGTAAACTTCCTGGTTGTCTATGCTCACCAAAAGCCCATTGAAGCCGCTTTCCAGAATTTTCAAACGGAAATCAGATGCTTTTTTTAAACTGTAGGTATAAACCTTTGCTTTCGTGTTCTGCACTATCACCTTCGCGTTGCGGTCGTCAAGGTTGATGAGGGCGAAGGAAGCTGAGGTCAGTTCGTCAAACAATTTCTTTTTCGCTTCGATGTAATCTTTGAAGGTCTTGTGATAATCGAGGTGGTCATGGGTGATATTGGTGAATACGGCACCTGCAAAATGCAAGCCCGCGATGCGATGCTGCACAATGGCATGAGAGCTGGCTTCCATGAAGCAGTAGCCGCAGCCTTCACTCACCATTCTTGCGAGCAGGCTGTTCAGTTGAATCGCATCAGGTGTGGTGTGAGTGGAAGGAACGACTGTATCGTTGATTTGATTTTGCACCGTGGAAAGCAACCCTGCCTTATATCCCAACTGCCGCATCATCCGGTACAGCAGCGTGACGGTGGTTGTTTTGCCGTTGGTGCCGGTCACAGCAACCACCTTCATTTTGGCGGAAGGCTCATCAAAAAAATTATGCGCGATAATTCCGAGGGCGATGGAGCTGTCTTTCACTTTGACATAAGTGACGCCCTTTGAAAGCGTGTCGGGCAATTCCTCGCATACCACCGCGGCTGCGCCTTTGTCAACCGCCTGTGAAATATAGCGATGCCCGTCAGCCTGCGTTCCGCGCGCGGCAATGAAAAGCGAACCTTTTACTGCGTTTCGCGAATCGAACGTCAGTTCGGAGATGCTGATGTCCGTTGAGCCGGCCACTTCAAGCAGGCTGACCTTATATAATATGTCCTTCAGCTTCTTCATTATCCCAATTCCAAAAAGATTTCCATTCCGCGATACGCTTTGCTGCCGTAGCGAATGGATTGTGTTTTCACTTTGCCGATTCCTGAGAAGCGAACCGTCATTCCTTCATTCTCCAGCAGATACAGCGCATCGCGCAAGCCCATGCCGCGCACGTCAGGCACGAAGCCTTTTTTCACGCTGCGCTGTTTTAATTCAAAGGAATTGTCCTTTTGCACGGTGTAAATCCACTCATCTTCGGGTGTGTAGTTGCAGGAAACGCCAATCTGCTCATAGATAGTGCTCACATCATGGCGATAGCCCCCTTTTGATTTTGGGAGCACATCGGTATAAAATTCCTTGCGCTTGTTGACAGGCTCGTGCATGTCAATGTAGTTGGAGAAAACCTTATCTGCGATTTCACGGAATACGGGAGCGGCAACATATCCGCCATAATACATGCCCATCTTGGGGGCATTGATAACGACAATGCAGGAGTAAATCGGATTATCTGCGGGGAAATAGCCCACAAACGATGATTGATATACGAGGTTCCGCTTGTACCCTGATTTTTTGTCGGCAATCAATGCGGTGCCTGTCTTTCCGGCAAAGGAGTAGTAAGGCGATTTCAAATGGTCGGCTGTTCCGTTTTGCACCACGCCTTCCAGCAGTACCTTTAATTTTTTCAATGTTTTGTCGGAACAAATTTTTTCATCCACCACCTGCGGCTCAAATTTTTCCACTACTTTCCCTCGCTCCTGAATTCCGGAGACCAAATACGGCTTCATCATTTTTCCTTCATTCGCCACTGCGTTGTAGAGCATCAGCATCTGCAGGGGTGTCACCATCATTTCATAGCCGATAGCCATCCAGGGCAGTGAGGTGCCGCTCCAGCCTTTGTTTTCGGGACCTTTAATCAGCGGAGCCGCCTCTCCGTCAATTTCGATATCCAGTTTCTCATTCAAATGGAGGTCGCGCAAGTGCTTCACGAATTTTTCCGGCTGCAATCCGTAATGCTTGCTGATAATTTTTGATATGCCAACATTGGAAGAAATCTCGAATGCCTCCCTGACGGACACTTTCCGCAGGTGATGTTCTTCGGAGTCCTCCATCTTCACGTTGTGATAGTGCGTCACGCCCTTTTCCAAGTCCACAGTGTCATTGATGTCCATATAGCCGTCTTCCAGTAATGCAAGAAGGGATACGAGCTTCATGGTGGAGCCAGGCTCAGCGGCTTCGCCCACCGCATAATTATAGGTCTCCCAATAGTCGCCATGCTCCGCAATGCCGAGATTGGCAATGGCGCGGATTTTTCCGGTCTTCACTTCCATCACCACCACACAGCCGTGGTCAGCGTTATGCTTGTACAGCGCCTTCAGCAAGGCGTTCTCAGCGACATCCTGCAGGTTGATGTCAAGCGTGGTGATGATGTCCTTCCCGTGCTCGGGCATGATTTCGTTTTCGTCATTCACGGGAATCCATGTGCCGCCCGCGATGCGCTGCATCAGCCTTTTTCCACGAATTCCCGCCAGCTGCTTGTCGAAATTTCCTTCCAGCCCCACGGGCTTTACCCCCTCCCGTACATAGCCTATAGTGCGGTGCGCCAGCATTTGGTAGGGCATCGTGCGTTTGTTAGTCTGAACGGCAATAAATCCGCCCTTGTATCTGCCCAGCCGGAAAAGAGGCCATTTTTTCATTTGCTGCAGTTCAGGATAAGTCACGTTTCGTGCAATTAAAAAGTAGCGGCTTCCGGAACTGCGCGCGTTCCGGAGAATCTGCTGATAATACTTCTGTGAATTGTCCCCTTTGAAACGCGAGAGATACCATGCCAGCGAATCCACATGCTCTTCAAAAATTTTTCTGGAAAGGGCTTCGGCATTGACGTCAAAGCGTACTTCATAATAGGGCAGCGAAGAGGCGAGCACCCTTCCGTCTTCGGATAAGATATTGCCGCGCTCGGCATCAATAGGCAGATAATCCGTTGTGAGGCTGTCAGCCATCGTAATGAGCCGTGTGCCTTCAAACCGCTGGATGTGGAAAGCCCGCGCGAGAATCGCCACACCCAGCAGGCAAATAGCAAAGAATGCCAGGTAGATTCTTAATAGTATGGCTCGCTTGATGCTCATTTATCCACTACAATTTTTTTCGGAGGGTCGGTG
>DATLYB010000380.1:0-5815 GCA_035575215.1 Chitinophagales bacterium | reverse complement strand
AAAGGAAAGAAAATATTATTGGGAGTATGCGGAAGCATCGCTGCCTATAAAAGCGCCTATCTGGTGCGGATGCTCGTGAAGGAAGGAGCTGAAGTAAAGGTGTTGATGACCGATGCCGCGTGCGATTTTATTGACCCGCTTACGTTTTCAACTCTTTCGAAAAATCCGGTGCTCACGTCTTTTTCCACCGATGAAAAATCGTGGAACAGCCACGTGGAGTTAGGAACGTGGGCTGACGTGTTTGTGATAGCCCCCGCCTCGGCAAATACGCTGGCAAAGTTTGCCTCCGGGTTGTGCGACAACCTGCTCACCGCCACCTATCTTTCCGCGAAATGCCCGGTTGTAATTGCCCCGGCAATGGATATTGACATGTGGAAGCATCCCGCAACACAGTACAACCTGAATGCGCTAAGGCGCTTCGGAAATGAGATAATCCAGGTGAACTACGGTGAACTGGCGAGCGGTCTGGTGGGCGAAGGGAGGATGGCTGAGCCGGAAGAGATTGCTGCCCACCTGAAGAAAAAATTCGAGCTGCAAAAAAAAAGGGCTGATTTCTATAAAAAAATAGCCGGCAAACGCGTGCTGATTACAGCCGGACCCACCATTGAGTCCATTGACCCGGTGAGGTACATCAGCAATCATTCAACGGGCAAAATGGGGTTTGCGATTGCCGAAGAACTGGCATCGCTGAATGCGGAGGTGACGTTAGTGAAGGGACCCACTTCCTACAATCCCGAAGTGAAGGGAATCACAATCATTCCGGTTACAAGCGCACAGGAGATGTATGAAGCATCGGTGAAAGCGTTTCCTAAAGCAGATGTGGCGATAATGGCCGCTGCTGTTGCTGACTACAGACCGGTGGCAGCGGCAAGGCAAAAACTGAAGAAAGACGGAGAGTCCCTCCAAATCAGCCTGGTGAGGAATCCGGATATTCTTGAGAGCCTGGGCATGAAGAAATCAAAAAAGCAAATTCTGGTTGGCTTTGCCCTCGAAACAGAAGATGAAATGGTAAATGCCAAACAGAAGCTGCAGAAAAAGAACCTCGATATGATTGTGCTGAACTCGTTGCGCGACAAAGGCGCGGGCTTCGGATATGACACCAACAAAATCACCATCCTGAATAAAAAAGGCGAGGAAAAATCCTACACGCTGAAAAGCAAGCCTGATGTGGCGCGTGACATAATTGATGAAGTTATAAATTTGATGGATGCTTCGTAGCAGATTAGAAACTAAGGTTTGGAGTTCAGAGTTTGCTCTCCGAAGGCTGAATATCAGAAACTGGAAACCGCTTCTTTTCCTCCTTTTACTTTCCACATCCTCCTATCCCCAGGAATTGAATTGCAAGGTGGAAATCACCGCGCAAAAACTGCAAACCACCGACATCAAAATCTTCAGGACGCTGGAAACGTCTGTTTATGAGTTCATGAACAACCGCAAGTGGACGAATGATGTTTTCAGGCAGGAAGAAAAAATTGAATGCAGCCTTTTCATTAACGTAACCGAAGAGGTAGCCACCAACGTTTTTCGGGCACAGGTGAACATCCAATCATCTCGCCCGGTATTCAACAGCGATTACAATTCCGTACTGCTGAATCATATTGACAGAGACTGGGTGTTTGAATACTCCGAATATCAGCCGCTTGAATTCAACGAAAACGATTTCATCTCCAACCTCAGTTCCATGCTGGCTTTTTATGCCTATCTCATTATCGGGCTTGATTACGATTCTTACTCGCTGAATGGAGGGACGCCTTATTTGCAGAAAGCCCAAACGATTGTCAACACTATCCCTTCCAACCTTTCGTCAGATGCGGCTCCCGGCTGGAAGCCGTTTGATAATGACAAAAACCGCTACTGGATTATTGATAATCTGCTGAATGTCCGCTATAACGCGGTGAGGGAAGCAATTTACCTCTATCACCGGCAGGGGCTGGATGTGATGTATGAAGATGCTGCCCGCGCCAGACAACTAGTGCTCGCCTGTCTCCGCAAGGTAAGCGAAGTGGCAGAGGAATATCCCAACTCTATTGCCATCAAGCTTTTTTTCAATGCCAAGTCTGAAGAGCTGATTAATATCTTCGCAGGCGCTCCACCCAACGAAAAAACAAATGCGGTGCAACTGCTTTACAAATCCGACCCTACCAACAGTTCTAATTACGCCAAGATTATTAAGCAGTAGCCTTGTAGTGAAAGCCGGTTAATCATCCTGAAATCGGATAAACCGCTTCTAAATCTTTAATTTTTAATTTTTAATTTGGCTCCGTTTCTTTTCGGAATATGCTCCAGCGACTTTCCATAAATAACTATGCTATCATTGACCATCTTGACATCAGCTTTTCGCCAAACATCAACATCATCACGGGCGAAACGGGGGCGGGCAAGTCAATTATCATCGGAGCATTGTCGCTGATTCTTGGTGAACGTGCAGATTCCAAAACATTATTTGACGAACGGCAAAAGTGCGTGGTGGAAGGAACCTTTGATATAAGCCGTTACAGGCTTAAATCTTTTTTCAGAGAGAAGGACCTTGATTATGATGAAACAAGCACTGTAAGGCGCGAAATTTCTCCAAATGGAAAATCCCGCTCGTTTATTAATGATACTCCGGTAAATCTGGCGGTGCTCAGGGAACTGGGCGAGCAGTTGGTTAACCTGCATTCCCAGCACCAGACGCTGGCATTAAACAATCCGCAGTTTCAACTGGAACTCGTTGACGCCCTGGCGCAGCATGACAAGCTGCTGAACACATTTCTGGAAAAATATCAGGCGTACAAAAAAGTGCAGCATGAAATTCAAACGCTGATGGAGCAAAACCGCCACATTACCGACAAGGACTACCTTGAATTCCAATTCAGGGAATTGGAAGATGCAGGCTTGAAAGATGACGAGCAGGAATCACTGGAGAATGAACTGAAGGCATTGGAAAATGCCGAGGAAATCAAAAGCGCTCTCGGTAAGGTTTCTGTTCTGATGCAGCATGATGATTTCTCAGTGTTGAACCAACTGCGCGAAGTGTATTCCCTGCTGAAGAGTGCTTCTGCTTTTCACAACGGAGTGAGTGAAATTTCAAAGCGGATTGACAGCAGCCAAATCGAATTGCGGGATGTTGCCGCTGAAATAGAAAAGCTGGGTGAGTCGGTGGTGTACGATGGGGAAAGAATCAGCCGGCTGAACGCAAGGCTCGACACGCTGAACCGCCTGCAGCAGAAGCACCGCGCTCAAAATGTGCGCGAGTTAATCGCGGTCAGGGATTCTTTGGCGAAGAAGCTGAAATCATTTGAAACACTTGATGTAGAGTTATCGCAAAAGCAAAAGCTGCTCGATGAGTTGAGGGAGGAAATGACTGCTCTGGGCGATAAAATTCACGACAACAGGCAGGGCAAGAAACCGTCAATCGAAAAACAAGTCATCGCTTTGCTGAAAGAGGTCGGAATGCCCAACGCAAGATTCGAAGTGAGCGTTGAAAAGCTGCCATTCGAAAAAGTAACCCCGCATGGTTTTAACAAAATCACGTTTCTTTTTTCAGCCAATAAGGGAAACCGGATGGAAGAGCTGAAAAGCGTGGCTTCCGGTGGTGAACTTTCCAGGCTGATGCTTGTGCTGAAATCCTTGCTTGCTTCGGGTATGGCAATGCCCACTCTGATTTTTGATGAGATTGACAGCGGGGTTTCCGGTGAGACTGCCATCAAAGTGGGAGCGCTGTTGAGCAAACTCGGCAAATCACATCAAGTAATCGCCATTACACATCTTCCCCAAATCGCACGGGCGGGAGAAACGCATTTTTATGTGTTTAAGGAAGACCGGGATGATAAAACCGTAACGCGCCTGCGGATGCTGAGTGAAAAAGAACGCGTGGTAGAAATAGCAAAAATGATTGGAGGAGAAAAGTATTCACAAAGGGCACTGGAAAGCGCAAAGGAGTTGCTGCTCGGCTGAGAGCTCAGAGGTTACAGTTTGCGTTTTTTCAGTTTTCAATGACCACTGAACTGTAAAGGGATAACCGGGTTAACAGTAAACAAAAAAAATGGCTTACCATCTGCTCAAAGGAAAACGGGGCGTCATCTTCGGGGCGCTGGATGAAAAGTCCATAGCGTGGCAGGTAGCGCTGAAGGCACATGAAGAGGGCGCTTCGCTCGTGCTGACGAATGCGCCTGTCGCCTTGCGTATGGGAAAAATTCAGGAGCTGGGGAATAAAATCAACGCGCAGGTGCTTGCTGCCGATGCCACCAGCCTTGAAGATTTGGAAAAACTTTTCAGGCAATCCGTTGAAATTTTAGGCGGCACCATTGACTTCATCCTCCACTCCATTGGCATGTCCATGAACGTTCGAAAAGACAAGCCCTACACCGATTTGAACCACGAATTCATGCTCAAGACGCTTGATATTTCGGCTGTTTCATTCCACAAAATGCTGCAAACCTGCATGAAGCTGGATGCCATCAATGACTGGGGCTCAGTGGTGGCGCTCTCCTACATCGCAGCTCAGCGGGTTTTCCCCGGTTACAATGATATGGCTGAAGCGAAGGCAATGCTCGAATCCATCGCGCGGAACTTCGGCTATTATTATGGCGAAAAGAAAAAAGTGCGGATTAACACGATTTCGCAGTCACCCACCTACACCACCGCAGGCTCGGGCGTGAAAGGCTTCAGCGAATTTTTTGAGTATGCCGACAAGGTATCTCCGCTCGGGAATGCAAGCGCCATGGATTGCGCCAGCTTCTGTGTCGTCATGTTCTCCGACCTCACGCGCATGATTACCATGCAAAATATTTTCCACGATGGCGGATTTTCTTCGGTTGGGATGAGCCAGAAATTGATGGATTGGATGAAGTTAAAAAAACAATGAGCCGGATAACAATCTTATCTTGCTAAATACATCTTCCCGAACCCGTTCTTGAAGAATTTGTCCACGTCACCGTTCTCCCACTTTTCAATTGCCTCACCGCCAATGGTGGCGACCACGCGATATAGATAAAGACCATTAGCAAGCGGGTCGCCAAATTCATCCGTTCCGTCCCAGGCGTATTCGGTAATGTTCTTGCCGACATGAATCGGTCCCAAATCAGCCTGCGTCAGTTCGCGCACTACTTTTCCGGAAACGGTCATAATTTGAATTTTGAAGAAGTCAGGCGGCTGAATTCCGGTGAGCGTAAAGACAAAGCGCGTGGATGAGGTGAAAGGGTTCGGATAATTGAGCACGTTGGTAATCCGCGCCTGGCGAATCACTTCGAATGAGATGCGGTAGTCAATGGCATCCTGCGGAATGCCATAGGTGCCGGAAATATTCCGGCTGCGGTCTTTGGCTTTCACCTGCAGGGTATAGATGCCGTCAATCTCAAATTCTTTGTTCACGCGCACCTCTGCGGTGTTATTTGAGCCTGAGCCTGCCGGGAAGAACTGCATGGTGATGCCGTCATAATGCAGCTTGATTTCCTCCTCGTTCGGGTCAATGATGCTGACGCTGATGAGCGATGTGTCATTCAGCAGAAGGAATTTGTTTTCATCCTTCAGCCGGATAAGAATCTCCGGCCTGGCGGAAACGATGTCGCCATCCATAATGTGCACGCCATCAAAAGTCACATCGAGCAGCGGGTTGACGCGGTCTTTATCCATCCTGAAAGTGAGCACACCGATGTTGTTGAAATGAAACTGCTCCGGCTGGTCGAAAGAGGTGCCTGTAGAATTGGGGGGTATCGGATTGATTTCAACAATCAGCGTGTTGATGTCGCCCAGGCAGTTGCAGTCGGTATTGAACATCCAGTCGAGGTTCATGATTCGGCTGGCACGCAGGGAGTCGTAACGCGGATACTCATTC
>DATLYB010000379.1:0-3903 GCA_035575215.1 Chitinophagales bacterium | reverse complement strand
GTCATGCAGATGGCATACGATTTCCAGAAGGCACCATTTTTTTTCAGCAGGACGCCAGGTGATTTCGGAATTATCAGTTGCCGAAAGAAGCCCTTCGAAGGTTTTGCGGTTAGCATCCAGCTGCCGGATAATGGAGGAATGGTTCATGTTGAACCGGATTGTTAAATCCAGACAAAACTATTGAAAGCCCTTCGTCCGACAAAGGAAGTGCCTGAAGATTCCTCACGCAGACTTGATAATGATGGATTCCACCACGTTGGCAACGTCTTCCGTCTTGTCGGTTGCCAGTTCAAGTGAAGAGCGCTAATTCAAAACTCTCATCTTTTTACGCGGCTTCATGAACCACTTCCTTTTTCTTCTCCGCATAACCTTTTTTCCCATTATACTTGCTCATAGCTGCAGAACGGGAGGCAATCCGTTCATCCAAGCTGAACGGACCTGAGCCGAAATAAGCAATCAGCAATGCGCTCCCCAGCATCGAGATGTTTTTCATAAACATTGCCTGCTGGATTTGCGCCATCGCGGGGTCAGTTACAGCCCAGTAGTTGTGCATCTCTGACCTGCCCGATTTTTATCTGATTGTAACATGCGAAAAGAAAGTTTTGGGAATAAATTTTTCTCAAAATGAGAATCTTTTCCCCTGCCTGCCTGGTTATTGGTAATGACTTGATTATTCGGAATAAAATGATGAAACGCATTTACATCGTGGCTATTCCAAAGGGGTGGGTTCTTCTTACAGAAAAAGGGGAGAGGCTGTCCGGAGTTTACAGCAGTCCCAACGAAGCGCTGGAATACGCGCGACCTTTAGCCAGGGAACAGAATGCGGAAATCATTATCTACCCCAACCAGGAAAAATTCTCTGAGATGCGGAAACTCAGACGGAGGAAAAGCAGAAACCGGAAAAATAAAGCCGTAGGTAAATAACAACGCGCGGGATTTTACATCCTTCCGAAAAGCCTGCGAAGTTCATCTTTGGCTTTTTCCAGCACTTTCTTCTGGCGCTCATCAAGATTTTTTCCAGCCCGGTTAATATAGAAATTGAGCATTGCCATTGCCGATTGGAAGGGCGTTCCTTTCCTGCGCGTGCTCAGCTCGGATGAGCGTTTCAGAGAGCGTGCAATCCTGAGGGGAGAATCAGAAGTAAAAATATTCGGCTCAAGGTCGAGGGCATTGCTCATTTGGGTGACCTTTGCCGACCAGCAGCGCGCTGATGATTTTTTACCGCGGGATGCGCTCATACAGTTCGTCAATTTTGGCTGCAAGAATGAAATCATTTTCAGACAAGCCGCCAATGGCGTGAGTCCACAATGTTACTTCCAGAATGTTCCAGGTGATGAACAAGTCAGGGTGATGTCTTTCCTCTTCAGCCACTTCGGCAATGCGATTGACAAAGGCAATGGTTTCCCTGAAATCCGTAAACTTGAATTTTCGTTTGATTTTTTTCCCGTCCTCCACATCCCATTTTGCACGCAGCTTTCGCGCGTACGCTTTTATTTCGGTTTCGTTAAAGGGAGTCGTTCCTTTTTCACAGGGGATACATTTCTTTTGTGTTAGTTCCATAACATCGGTAAGAATTTTAAAACAGCCTTTTATTCATTCTATAAATTACTCCAAAAAAAATACAGACAGCGTTTTACAACACGATGATGATGCCGGGCCAGAATACAATGGCAACTGCTCCCAGCACAATTCCGGCAATAGCCATCCCTCTGCGTGAAGTTCCTCTGGCGAGGGCAATGGCTCCGGTAACTATGGCAGCAACGCCCAACGGGAAAGCTCCGTAATAAGCGAAAAACCCCACTAACCCTGTCGTTAAAGAGATAATTGCCAATACATCAGCCGCATCCATTCCGGGCGGAGCATATCCCGAAAGAAACTTTGCCGAAATTTTTGCCTTGCATTTATCCCAGAAAGTGAGGCGCTCGTTTCCTGACGGCATGGACTCAAAGCGACTTGCGGCTTTGTTTAAAACTCGTTTGGCAAATTTGCTTTCTGCTGAGCCCGCTGCCGTGCGGAGATTTTCGGCAATTATGTATGCTGCTTGCCTCTGCGTCAAATCATCGGTTTTGAATGCAGATGCCTCTTCAGCCGGGGAAAAAACAGCTTCTTTATTTGCTGAAGGTTTTGGCAGCCAAATTTCCGCTTCGGCAGAACGGGGAATGACCTCAGCCTTTTTCATTTCAATCTGCGCGGGCAGGCTGCTGGAATTTATTTCGGCAAGGGTTGAAGCGACCATCAATTCTCCTGAATTCTGTTTATTACCTGCTCCGGTATAGCTGCCTTTACTGTCTGCAGAAGCAAAAGCAGAAGCCAGGAAGCAGCTCCATAAAAAAATATAGCGTTTCATGGGAAAGGATTTTAGGATGTGACAAGGTAACATTTACTTTTCACTCTTCTTATTTTTTTTCAAAACCGCGAGTTCCACAACCCCCGAACCGGAATTTCTCCGGTCCGGGTCCGTTGAAGCTGAAGCTACTTCACTACGGTCACCACAGCAGCGGGAGGCTGTGGCGTTGGAAAATTGTTATAAACAAGAAATTCATTTGATTGCTGCAACCCCTCATCCAACACGCGAATGATGAATCTCTCTCCCAGCGCTTCGGGAATATTCACGGTGGTGTAGTAGTACCAAATCCCCCACCTGTAATAATAAGGAAGTGCGCCATCAAGCTTCGTTTCATAGATAGTTTGCTTTGTTTCAGGATGGATGACGAAGACTGTGAAATTTCGCGGATCGGCAAGTGGCTGAGAAATGCGGTCATAAAACAACGCCACCTGCCCTCCCGGAAATTGGCGGGTGTAGAAGTCGGTCAAAGGGGTTTGACTGCAGATGCGCACAAGAGGAACGACTGACAGCATCAGTATTATGCAGAGTGTTTTCATGGCTTCGGTTTTTAATGATGTTTGAACAGAGAGTCAAAACTTTCATGCCAACTTTTTTACAGCTCAATAGAATGGATAATTCCTCTCAGGCAGCTATTTTACTATGACTTTCAGAGCTGCGGGGAGAGAGATTTCTTTCATTTTTGGAAATGACATCTTCAGAATGAGAGAAAAAAATGAAAATGCAGATTTGAAAAAAACATGAAAAATAAATAAACATTCATGCTGCCGGCTCTTTCCTCAGTTCACCCCACTTTCTTCCCCTTACGGTAGTGTTTTCACCCAAAAGAAATCTCAGGATCCTTACAAGAGTGTTATGGAAGTGCTTAATAAGCATGGCAAAGGATTTTTGCTATGAGCGGAAAAACCTGTGCCACTTATTTGTCAGATATGCAGCTGGCGAAAGCGGTCCGGGCGTGCAGCTAAGCCGCAACGGCTGTTTCTTTGTCATCCTCTTGCCATTTTTTTCTTTTCACCTGCTCTTTTATTTTATCCAAAGCCCCGATAAAGATGTCTTTTATAAGGCGGTTCAGTTTCTGGTCTTTTTCCTGCGCGAGGATAGATTCAAACATTGCATTGATGAAGTCTTCTATCACCTTGGTATTCTTTTCCGATGAGAGCCCGGTCAGCAGTCCGTTAATCGCTTCAAACGTAATGTCGCTGACGCCCTGTTCCAGCCCGCTGCTTATTTGCCTGCCCACAATGGGAATCGAACCAATCTTTTGTATCTCCTTGTTTTGTTTCACCGCGCCTCCAATTGCATCTTCAATGTAATTTTTCAGATCATCCCGATAGATGTTGTAATTATGCTCGGTTACCGTTCTGATGCGGTGCGACATCCATTGTGCAATTTCATGCTGATGGGGCTTGAGCACTTCGGTTACCAGGTTTTCCGTCACCGGGCTGTCGCTGGCGATTTCACGCTGTATTCCGTTTAAAATTTTTATCACCACGCGGTCGGATATTTCCTCCACGATTATCCTGTAAAACTTTGCCGCTTCTTTGTAGGCATACGTTTCC
>DATLYB010000378.1:0-5174 GCA_035575215.1 Chitinophagales bacterium | reverse complement strand
ACGCTGGAGATGGATAATCATTCGGACGATGGCGTTTCCGCTAACTGTAAAATCACTATCCTTCAAAGCCTGCTGCTGAAAAAAGGAAAGCTAAAGACTGCTGATACAATTACGGTGTTGAATGACGCGGGCGATGCCATTGGTTATTATTCGCGGGCGAGCTATGTGGTGGGCAATCTTCAGAGAAAAATAAAAAGCCGGACGGATGAGCGGTATTTTTTTCCGGTAGGGCAGGAGGGAAGAACAAGCTATTTCCCCGCCTCGGTGGATGTCTTTTCTATGGAAGGAACGAAATTCATCACAGCCGCCTTCCGCCCTCTGGAGCGCTACATCCAATCCCACCTCAACACGCGCGACAGCGAAATGAATTATGACTACATTGCCCCCGAAGGCATGTGGACGATTTCGCCCGACAGGGAGCCTGCAGGCGGCTGGTTTGATTTACGCCTCTGGATTTCCGGCATGAGCGGCTTGCAGGATAATCTGTTTGCCATACTGAAGCGCCCTGCAGGCGCGGCTCCCCGCGAATGGACTGCCTCTTTCGGTGAGATGAGCCCCTTTGGCGGTGAAGGGCGCGAATTAGCCGATGGCTATGCGCTGAAGAAATACTGCACCTCATTTTCAGAATACGCCATTGGCGGAACGGGGCGCGGAATACCTATCGAACTGCTTAATTTCAATGCTACGCTCGGAAATGGCGTGGTTTCCCTCCAATGGTCAACTGCATCAGAAACCAACAATGCCTTTTTTACCGTTGAAAAATCCAATGGCGCTGATTTCATGGAAGTGGCAAAAATCAGCGGAAGCGGAAACAGCTCCGTTGAGAAGAATTACACGGCTGTGGATGATAAACCGTATACGGGAATCTCATACTACCGTCTGAAGCAGACTGATTTTGACGGTAATTCAAAATATTCTGAAGTCATTTCGGTCAATAATATAAGCGCCAAAACCCAGATGGCTTTTTTCCCTAATCCGTCAGAAGGCGTGTTTAAGCTGAAATTTTTTTCGCCTGTCCCCAAGGTTGACCTCGTTATTTACAGTCAGCAGGGCACCGCCAGCTTTTCAAAAAGCTTCAGCAGCACCGCAGAAGTTATCCTGTCGCTGAAAAAAGAACTGCTGCCCGGCATTTACTACATGCAGGTATCTACCGGCAGTGAAGATTTTACCATTCAGAAAATTGTGATTGAGTAAGTCGGCTGTCCTCCATTCCATTCCTGCGAAATTCCCGGAAATTTTTTATTTGACATTATTTCGTTGCGCGGATACATTGCTTCATTGCGCAGAGTGACAGGTGTGTTTCTCAGCGTGATTTCTTACCAAACATCTTTTTTATGAAGCAATATCTGATTGCCGGAGCGATGATAATGGCGATATGCTGTTCCTTCCGGCTGAATGCACAGACAGGCGAACAATGCTTTGGAAGCCTCACCAAGCCTGAGATGGTGAACGCTCACTCCGAGTGGACAATTAACGGCAGCACCGTTACCATCCGCACTACGTTCGCAAAAACTTTTGTGGATAATACTTACGGCACCAACGCTGTCGGCTGGCCCAACGGGCATACGTTCAGCAATCTTGTCGGCTCCGATAATCTGCAATTGGCGCTGTATGATGCGAACGGCTTGAAAAAGCTGGAATTCAAACAAGACTACATCAGTGCAAGCTCCAGCGCCCCATCCGGCTATGATTGTTTGGGCGTGACGGGCGGTGAAGGGCAGATGCTTTTTGGCAGCGCCAGCAGCATTGTGAGCGCCACCTCTTCCTTGGACCAAAATCTGAATACGTTTGGCTATGTGCTTACCACTAATTCTCCTGCAACAAACAGCAACTACGATGCGAATCCGTCTTATCCCAACTGGATTTTCGAAGTGTGGTACGAAGTGACGGTTGATTTAAGCGTGTTCGGCAATGCCGGATTCGGTTATCCCGATATCGTTTCCGTTCATGCCAGCCCAAGCAAAACGGGCAGCAACACCGAGCCGGTGATTGAGACCGAGTGTCCGCAAACCTTGACGCTGAGCGCCACCGCTGAAAACTGCAATGAAGAATGCAGCGGCAGCGTCACACTCACTGTGAACAGCTTCAATCCTCCGTTCACTTACGCATGGTCGAATGGCGCAACGACAAAAGATATTTCAAACCTCTGCCCCGGTGATTACAGCGTAACCGTGACGGATTCAAACGGAAATTCAGCGACAGCCTCTGCCAATGTGAAAGAGGCAAATTGCGATGGCGGAGAGCAGTGTTTTGCCAGCCCCACCATTCCTGAAATTGCCAATGCAAAATCGGTGTGGACAATTAACGGAAACATCCTGACGATTCGCACCACGTTTGCAAAAACATTTGTTGACAATACCTATGGCACAAACGCCATCGGATGGCTCAATGGTCACACGTTCAGCAATCTCGTTGGCTCAGACCACATTCAGCTTGCATTGTATGACGCCAATGGGGTGAAGAAATTGGAATTCAAGCAGGATTATATCACCGCAAGCTCCAGCGCTCCTTCCGGCTATGACTGCCTTGGCGTAACAGGAGGCGAAGGGCAAATGATTCTCGGAAATGTAAGCAGCATTTTGAGCGCCACCACGTCATTAGACCAAAACATGAATACGCATGGTTATGTACTCACTTCGAATTCACCGGCTACCGATGCGAATTATACTCCTAATCCCTCTTATCCCAACTGGATTTACGAAGTGTGGTATGAAGCCAATGTTGATTTAAGCGTATTCGGCTCAGCGGGCTTTGGTTATCCCCGAATCGCTTCGGTACATGCAAGTCCAAGCAAGACGGGCAACAACACCGAAATTGTCAATCCCGAAGATTGCCCGGTGGAATGCGACAGTTCATTCACAGTTTCAGGAATAGTAACTCCCGATTTGCAATGCGATTCAGTTCCTCCTCCGCAGAATTGCAATTGTTCCTGTGAAGGCGGTGGGCTGAAAACCATCACGGTGATGTTTGTAGGGGTGAGCGGTTCGGATGTGAATGTATATGCCGGCAGCGGTCAGCAGGATTTGGTTGCATCATTCACGAATGTTCAGTTTGGCGACCTTCTGTTTGTTGACGGCACTTCGCTTCCGGGCGGAATGCTGAATACCAAAACCTTTTTTAAGGTAGTGGGCGGAAAAGAAACCAAGATTTACACCAACTGCAAAAAGGAAATCAAAGGCAATACCTATGATTCTTTCAGAGTCATGGGCTTCACGGATGCCGCAGGAAACATTTGCGATGCGGAAGCGAATTGCGACCAATGCCCCTGCTACAAGTATTTCAGGCAGCTGACACTGCTGTTCAACGGGCAGTCGGGCGCCACTATTTCGGTGTATGAAGACGCAGACCATCATAAGCTGATTGCGTCTTATTCCAATGTGCAGAATGGCGACTTGCTGACGCTGGAAAGGTCAGGAAAAAACCTTCCGAAAAGATTGTATATCTCCGTTAATGGAGGCGCTGATTTCATCCTTGCTTCCGAATGCAGCAAGATTGCAGTGGGCGGAACGTATGGCGCTTTCACGATAGTTGGGTTCATTGACAAAAAAGGACGCGAGTGCAGTGTCACCAATCCTTGTGATGGCGATGGCAGCATCAATCTTGCCGTGAGTGGCGGTGTTCCGCCTTATACTTATGAGTGGTCAACCGGAGAATCATCAGAAGATTTGAGTGATTTGTGTTCCGGTTCATTCTCAGTAACGGTAACTGATTCGCTCGGATGCACTGCTGCGGCTTCATTCAACGTGGGCACGGCTCCCTGTGCGTTTGCAGTGATTGGAGATTTCGTCTGGCACGATTTGGATGCCGATGGACAGCAGGATGCCGGTGAACCGGGAATTTCAGGAGTGACGGTTAAGCTGTATGATGCTGACACGGATTCCCTTTTAGCTACTGACATTACCGATTCTGAAGGATACTATTTGTTTGACGGTCTTGACCTCGGAAATTATTACATCATCTTTTTGCACTCAACCGCGCCCGATGGATTACTCCCCACATTAAGCGATGTCGGAAATGACGATACTGACAGCGATGCGGATGTAATCACAGGCAAGACGGGAATCTACACGCTCAATGCTGGCGACACCATTCTCACGGTGGATGCCGGTTATCGCTGTGCGCTGGTAGCTTGTGAAATCAACGGAGAAACAACTTTGTGCCCCAATGCATCTTCAATTTACACAGGTCCGGCTGGAGTTGATTCCTATTTGTGGACAATTTCTGGCGATGGAATCATTGTTGGCGCCAGCGACCAGCAGACTGTTACCGTTACTGCAAAAAATCAATGCGGCAGCTTTACGCTGATGCTGGTTTCATCCATTGGCGCTTGTTCAGCCAACTGCGAGTATGTGGTTTCGGTCGAAGACCAGATTCCCCCCAATGTTTCTTTCCCGAATGCGGATGACGAATTTTCATGCGAGGAAGAAATTGTTTTCCCCGAACCGATTGTCGCTGATGACTGCGATTTGAACCCGCAGGTGATTATTGACGGTGACGACACCATTCCCGGAAATTGCCCGAATGAATTCATTGTAATCAGAACCTGGTCAGTGCATGATGCCTGCGGCAACGGCAGTTCGGCAACATTTGCGGTTTCGGTAGTTGACACCACGCCTCCGGTGATATCCGGAGTGCAGCCTGACAGAACGTTTGAATGTCCCGAAATTCCCGTGTTCAGCAGTCCGACCGCTTCGGATAATTGTGGTTCCGTTACACTCACGTTCATTGATGATATCACCTTTGCTGAGTGTGTGTACACCTTCAGCGTCACGCGCACGTGGACGGCAACGGATGCCTGCGGAAATACCAGCACGGCTTCGCAGACAATCAATATGAATGACCTTACAGCTCCGGCTATCGTTGGTCTTGGTTCGGATAAGACGGTTGAATGTTCCGGACAGCCCGAGTTCGACCAGCCGACCGCAATTGACGATTGCGACAGTTCTCCCGAATTGTCATTCGTTGATTACACCCTTCCCGGTGATTGCCCGAATGAATTTATTTTCATCCGCGAATGGTTTGCGGTGGACGACTGCGGCAACAGTTCGTCCGCTTCCCAGGCGATTAGCGTAATTGACGAAACACCTCCGGTGATTAGCGGGGTGGGCGCTGATGAAACGATTGAATGCGGCACGCTTCCGGCATTCAGCGAGCCGGCAGCAGAAGATGCCTGC
>DATLYB010000377.1:0-7196 GCA_035575215.1 Chitinophagales bacterium | reverse complement strand
TTTTTGACGAGCCGCTTGCCGATATCTCCATCCTCCCTACCTGGCTGGTGAGTCATTCGGCAGGGAAGAAGGTGAAGGCGGTGATGAGCGGGGAAGGGGCAGATGAATTGTTTGGCGGATACACGTGGCAAAAAGAGTTTTTTTCCATGAACCGCAGCCTTCCCTTTCTGAAAAAGCTTTATCACAACTTATCGTCAACTCCCGCCTTGAATGCAGTGGAGTTTTACGCTAATGCAATGGGGATGGGAAGATTCCATTCCATAGAGCTGAAAAAATTATTGTCTCCTTCCCTGTATCCGCATGTTGCGAATGATGCCGACTGGTTTTACAGAAAGCATTTCAACCCACTTCTGTCACCGCTTAAATCCATTCAACTGATGGACATCAAATGTTTCATGGGCGAGTTGGTGCTGACAAAGATTGACCGGGCAAGCATGGCAAACTCGCTGGAAGTGCGCGTACCCTATCTCGACCATGAATTGTTTGAAAAAGTGCTGCAGGTTCGGGAATCTGTTTATTTTAAGCCCGGCATCACCAAATATCTGCTGCATGAAAACATCAAAGGGATTATACCCGATACAATATTGCAGCGGCACAAACAGGGATTTGTCGGACCGGATGATTTTTATAAAAACATGAACCGCTACAAGTCAATGCTCGACAACAGCCGGCTGATTCGGGACGGAGTTGTTCAGCGGAAATACTGCTATGGCTTGCTCGAATCCCAAGACCATTGGCGGCTCTGGAAAGTTATGGTGATGGAAAAATGGTATAACCGCTGGAATTGACATGGCGAAAATTTTAATTACAGGAGCGGCTGGCTTCATTGGTTTTCATGTTTTAAGACGAATGAAGAAACAGCATCACATAACTGCCATTGACAACCTTTCCCGTTTTTCCAATTACGAAATGAAACTTCACCGGCTTCAGGAAACGGCTGGAAAATCCTTTCTCCGGAATAAAAAATTTGATTTCAGAAGCGGAAGAATTGACTTCCGGGTAGCCGACATTTTGGATAGGGGAAAAATGGAAAAAATTTTTCAGTCCGTTCAACCCCGCCTCGTTATCCATCTTGCTGCCATGACCGGCATCAGGCAGTCGGCTGAAGCACCCGGGCTATATACCGATGTCAATGTGCAGGGCTTTCTGAATATTCTGGAATGTTGCAGAAAGTTCAGCGTGCAGCACGTGCTGTACGCATCCAGCTCTTCAGTTTACGGCAGTTGCACGGATGTCCCTTTTTCAGAAGATTCTGACACAACTCATCCGTTGTCTGTATATGCAGCAACAAAAAAATCCAACGAACTGCTTGCGAACATTTACACGGCTGCGCATGGAATCAACACCATCGGCTTGCGGCTGTTTACGGTATACGGTCCTTGGACGCGACCAGACATGGCCACTTTCACATTCATGAGAAATATTGCGGAAGAAAAAAGCGTGACTCTTTTCAATGAAGGAAACATGGCGCGTGATTTTACCTATGTGGATGACGTAGTGGAATCTCTTGTGAAAGTAGCCGCCCAAATGCTGACATCCAAAACTCAACCACAGGCTCGCATTTTCAATATCGGGGAAGGAAGACCGGTTAACGTGAGGAAGTATCTGTCAATCATTGAACGACTGATGGGGAAGAAAGCCAGGATTACACCAGCCCCCGCACAAAACGGAGAGATGCTCGTGACGTTTGCCGATTGCAGTGCCCTTGAAAAATTTACCGGCTTCCAGCCCGCAGTGAAGGTCGAGGAGGGCCTCCGGCAAACAGTACGGTGGTTTCAGAATTATCAAAAAAGTCACACGACAGGAATCATATAATAATCGTTTTCAGATGTTGACCGGCTTAATCATCCCCGTTTTTATCATTTACCATACATTCCACATGCCGCTTAACAAAAATTAACTTGTGCTCGCCTGCTTCAAAAGTTAACTTTGAGGCGCTTTTCAACGCTGATTACGCTGATTATAAATCCTTTTTAAAGATGGAAGCTGTAACAACCCCGCAAGCCCCGACAACTTATTCCACCGACATCCGGGCGCTGAATGAAAAAATCCAGCGCGAAAGCGAGTTCGTTGAGCTGCTTAACATGGAAACCGGTAAGCAAATCGTAGGGCAGAAATACATGCTGGAGCGCCTGCTGGTGGGCTTGCTGGCACAGGGACATATTTTGCTTGAAGGCGTTCCCGGGCTGGCAAAAACGCTGGCTATTAAAACGCTGGCGCAAGCTATTCACGCCAAATTCAGCCGCATCCAGTTCACTCCCGACCTGCTTCCCGCAGACCTGATCGGCACAATGATTTACAATCAGCCGAAAAATGAATTCACGGTGAAGAAAGGCCCCATCTTCGCCAACTTCGTTTTGGCGGATGAAATCAACCGCGCTCCGGCAAAAGTGCAAAGCGCGCTGCTGCAGGCGATGCAGGAACGGCAGGTCACGATTGGCGAGCATACTTTCAAATTAGAGGAGCCTTTTCTGGTGCTTGCCACGCAAAACCCCATCGAGCAGGAAGGCACCTACCCGCTTCCCGAAGCGCAGGTGGACCGTTTCATGCTGAAGGTGGTGATTACTTATCCGCAGCGGGAGGAAGAAAGGCAGATTATCAGGAAGAACGTGAATGAAACGTTCCCGGAGGTAAAACCCATCATTGACCCAAAAAGCATTCTGCGCGCACGCGAAGTGGTGAAAGAGGTGTACATGGATGAAAAAATAGAGCATTATATCCTTGATATCGTATTTGCCACCCGCAATCCGGATAAATTCAAACTCGAAAGATTGAAGCCGCTCATTCATTATGGCGGCTCGCCCCGTGCCAGCATCAACCTCGCACTGGCTTCAAAAACATTCGCCTTCATCAAGCGCAGAGGCTACGTGATTCCAGAAGACGTACGCGCCATCTGCCATGACGTGCTCCGCCACCGCATCGGCTTAACCTATGAAGCCGAAGCAGAGAATGTCACTACGGAAGATATTGTAAGTGAGATTTTGAACAGGGTGGAAGTGCCGTGAGGAATAGTTTGTCGTTCGTGGTTGCTGCGGTATTTCAACTGCAAACCGCAAACTACAAACTCGTTTGAATTATGGAAACGCAAGACCTTCTCAAGAAAGTCCGTAAAATAGAAATCAAAACCCGGGGATTATCCAATCATATCTTTTCGGGAGAATATCACACGGTCTTCAAGGGGCGCGGCATGTCGTTCAGCGAAGTGCGGGAATATCAGTTCGGTGATGACATCCGCACCATTGACTGGAACGTCACTGCCCGGTTCAATCATCCGTTCGTAAAAATATTCGAGGAAGAGCGCGAACTTACCGTGATGCTGCTGGTGGATGTCAGCCAGTCATCATTTTTCGGTACGGTGAATCAATTCAAAAACGAAATGCTCACTGAGATTTGCGCGGTGGTTGCTTTTTCCGCCATCATCAATAATGACAAAGTGGGCGTGATTTTTTTCAGTGATAAAATTGAAAAATTTATTCCTCCCAAAAAAGGCAGAACCCACATCCTGCGCATCATCCGTGAGCTGCTGGATTTTCATCCGGAGCATACGGGAACTAATATTTCCGAAGCCCTCCGTTATCTGAATAATGTGATGAAGAAAAGGAGCATCACTTTTCTCCTCTCCGATTTCATGGATACTAACTTCAAAGATGCCCTCAGCGTTGCAAATAAAAAGCACGACATGGTGGGGGTACACGTGTATGACCCGTGTGAAACAGAATTGCCCGACATCGGATTGATTCGCGTTAAGGATGCCGAAACGGGTGATATGATTTGGCTCAATACCTCATCGAAAAAAGTTCGGGATAATTACCGCCAGCAGTTTCAGCGGAATTTCGAAAACTGCCGCACCACTTTTTTGAAATGCGGTGCCGACCTCATCAGCATCCGCACCAACGAATCGTATGTAAACGCGCTGCTTAAATTTTTTAAGAAAAGAGAGGCAAGGCGATGAAAGCACGGAAATGGAGTCGGCAGTTATCAGCGGCAGCCGGCAGAGGCGGGCTGCCGGGGATAGCCTTCAGCCTGATAATGGCGGCTTTTACAATGCAAGCCTCCGACATCGGCATTATCACCAAACTGGATACCAGCGAAATCCTCATTGGTGACCAGGTGAAATTTTCACTGGAGGTTATCCGCGACAAGCAAACACAGATTGTATGGCCCCATTTGGGCAGCTCAATCAAAATTGACAGCGTGCGGGAAATTGAAATTCTTTCTTTCCGCACGGATACCGTTCAACAGGCGAATCAGCAAAAAGAAATCAGAACATATACGCTCACGGTCTTCGATTCGGGATATTACGTCATTCCACCCATTGTTTTGAAATACAAAGACAATCCGGGTGATTCTTTCTCGGTTGCCCAATCCGAGCCGATGCTTCTCACGGTGAAAAGCATGGAGGTGGACACAGCCGCACCCATCAAACCCATCAAAGAGCCGCTCACGATGCCCTTCCACATCAGCGAGATTCTGAAGGAGCTGCTCATTGGGGCAGGAGTGCTGGCTCTCATTACCGGATTGATTCTTTATTTCAGCCTGCGAAAGAAGAAACCCGTTCTCATCAAACGGTTCGTTCGGAAAGAACCCCCGCACGAAATCGCCCTCAACAAGCTGCGCGCATTGGAAGAAAAGAAACTGTGGCAGCAGGGAGAGGTTAAACGGTATTATTCCGAATTATCGGAAATCATCCGTGAGTACATCGAGAGGCGCTTCGATATTCCCGCGCTGGAATCCACTACTGACGAAATCATGGCGCGGATTAACGTTACCGGCATCACGGGTAAATTACAGGACGAGTTTCGCCTGATGCTTCAAACTTCAGACCTTGTGAAATTCGCCAAGGCATATCCCGTGCCCGATGAGCATACGCGCAATCTGGCGGTATGCTACGAATTGGTGAAAGCAACCAAGACTGACGAGCAGGTGCAAAATGTAGAGGTGACAGAAATGGCAGAACCGTCAAAGCAATGAACTACTTCCATGACATATCATTCGCCAATCCAAAGGCATTTTTCCTGCTTGCAGTCCCCCTCTTGTTTGGAGTATGGTATTGGTGGAAATACAACAGGATTTTTCCCCAGATGATGCTGTCATCGCTGGAAGGTTTCAGAAAATCAGGCTCATCAGCAAAGGGGAATCTTAAATCGCTGATTCCTCTTGCGCGCGTGCTTGCCTTTGCGCTGCTGGTTGTGGCGTTTGCACGACCTCAGTCTTCTCTGAAGGAAGAAAATATCTCTACCGAAGGCATTGACATCATCCTTACCATGGATATTTCCGGCAGCATGAAGGCGCGTGACCTGCAGCCCGACCGGCTCGAAGCCGCCAAGCAGGTGGCGATTGATTTCGTTAGCGGCAGGCCCAACGACCGCATCGGGCTGGTGGTGTTTGCCGGAGAGAGCTTCACGCAGACACCGCTCACCACCGACCACGCCATGCTGAAAAAAATAATTTCGGAACTGAAGGATGGACTGGTAGAAGACGGCACCGCCATCGGCATGGGGCTGGCAACAGCGGCAAACCGGCTCCGGGAAAGCGATGCCAAAAGCAAAGTGATTATTCTGGTGACCGATGGGGAAAACAATGCCGGCTTCATTGATCCGCTTACAGCAACGGATATTGCCGTACAGTATGGATTGCGCGTTTACACCATCGGTGTAGGCACCATTGGAATGGCTCCGTACCCCTTTCAACTCGGCAATCAGATTATCTATCAGAATATCGAAGTGAAAATTGATGAGGAACTGCTGAAAAAAATTGCCGACCAAACAGGAGGGAAGTATTTCCGGGCAACCGACAACAAGAGCCTGAAAAGAATCTACGATGAGATTGACGCCCTGGAGAAATCAAAAATCAAAGTGGCTTCCATTCAGCGCGTGTCGGAAGAGTTTCACCCTTTTGTGATAGGGGCGATGGTGCTGTTTTTGCTGGAGATGCTGCTGAGATATGTTTTTTTAAGAAGCGTGCCGTGAAAAAAACGAAATGATAAAATTTGAAAACATAAATTTCCTGTACCTGCTGCTGCTGCTGATTCCGCTGGCGGCAATCTTTGTTTTTTTCCTTTTCTGGCAGCACCGCGCCATCAGGCGAATAGGCCAGTTGAATTTGGTTACCCGGCTGATGCCGGAAAAACCCCGGTTCAAACATCAGGTGAAATTTATTTTGATGATGCTGGCGTTCGCATCCATCTGCATCGGGCTTGCCAATCCGCAAATCGGAACGAAGTACGAAAAAGTGAAACGCCAGGGCATTGATGTGATTGTCGGGCTGGATGTTTCCACCAGCATGCTGGCTGAAGACGTAAAGCCCAACCGGCTCGAACGTGCCAAACTGCTCGTCTCCAAATTGATTGATAAAATGCAGAACGACCGCATCGGGCTGATTGTATTTGCCGGAAATGCATATCTGCAGATGCCGCTTACCATTGACCATGCCGCCAGCAAATTGTTTTTGAATACGGTGAACACCAGCATGGTGCCCACACAAGGCACTGCCATCAGTGATGCAATCCGCCTGGCAATAGAGGCGTTCGGGCAGGATGAGAAAAAATACAAGGCGCTCATCATCATCACCGATGGCGAGGATAACGAGGGCGATGCGCTGGCTGCCGTGGATGAGGCAACCGCTGAAGGTATCGTGATACACACGATAGGCGTGGGTTCCCCGCAGGGCACCCCCATCCCGCTTTATAAAAACGGAGTGCAGATTGACTTCAAGCGGGATGCGTCAAACAACATCGTGCTCAGCAAGCTGAACGAAACCATCCTGCAGCAGATTGCCGTGAAAGGCAACGGCAACTACCAGCGGCTGTCATCGGGAACCGAAGAGCTTAATCAGCTTTTTTCCGCCATTTCATCCATGGAGAAAAAGGAGATTGAAGAACGCGTGTTTACCGATTATGAAGACCAGTTCCAGTATTTCATAGCCTTCGCCCTGGTGCTGTTAACTTTGGAATTTTTTATTTCAGAGAGGAAAAGCGCATGGCTCGGAGGATGGAAATTATTTCAACCTGCAGAAAGGTAATCATGAAAAGCTCATTAGCCATAGTGATTTTGATTTTTGCATTCGGTGGTGTTTCGGCTCAGCAGGAGCGCAGTCACATCCGCAAGGGCAACCAGAAATATATCGAAGGAAAATTGGACGATGCCGAGAAGGAGTATAACAAGGCGCTGGAAATCAGGAATACTCTTCCCGAAGGC
>DATLYB010000376.1:0-6724 GCA_035575215.1 Chitinophagales bacterium | reverse complement strand
CCCAGCGCCTCGAAGGCAGATACGACATCCAGTTTCCTGCCATTATAATTTCCTGAAGCAATCGTGCCGCCATACACCATCAAGGAGGGGCGGTTTAAACGAGCCATCGCAATCAATGCGCCCGGCATGTTTTTGTCACATCCGGCAATAGTGATGAACCCGTCATACCATTGCGCGCTGACAACGGTTTCAATCGAATCGGCAATCAGCTCGCGGGAAGGAAGCGAGTAGCGCATGCCTTCAGTACCCATCGAAATGCCATCGCTGACGCCAATTGTATTGAACTTCAATCCAGTCAGTTCGGCTTCATGCACCCCTTTTTTTACCAGCGAGGCTAAATCATTCAAATGCATATTGCAGGGATTACCCTCGTACCAGGTACTCACAATTCCCACTTGGGCTTTCTGCATGTCCTCGTCTGACAATCCAGCACCGTAAAGCATAGCCTGCGCGGCTGGTTGGGTTTCATCCTGAGTGACCCTGCGGCTGTACTTATTGAGCAGCATGATTGACAAAATGAAGATAAGTGCCGAATTTAAGTTGAAATTATCAACTCCATACACCCCAGGGCATTCTCTATTTGCTTTTTCCTGTATTCCGCAAAGTGTCATTCCGGAATTCGGAATGCAGCAGACTCCTTAATATCGTTCTGCGGAAATCAGCGTCAGCGGTTATAGCTTGTTTCGTACTCACCGCTTGGTTTCTAAAAATTTTTTCCTGATTTTCATTGGTTGTTAGTTTTCTTTTGATACCTTTGTTATTACAGGGGGCATTTTTGAAGTTTTGATTTCAAAAATGCCCTTTTGCATTTAATCCGATGTAAAAGCAAACGTGCTAATGGGAGGGAATCGAATATATCAAGTAGCGGCAATCATGTGCTTGATTTCATCCATTGCTCTTTCCCAGCCCCCCGTTGGCACTTCGCTCACGCAATTTGTTTTTCCCGTCAAGGGCTCGGTTGTCACTTTGCTTTCGGGCATTTCGGGAAGCGTTGACTCCGCTTGTGTGTATCGCACACAAACTCCTGGCGGATGGGGTGCTCCCGCTCGTGGCAAAAATCCGGGAAAATACATGAGCCTCCGCTTTCCTGCAGCCTTCCCGAATGGAGTAATTGCAGGATGTGCAGCAGGATATTCCCTCACTCTCACCAGTGCGCAAGCGGTAACTGCATTCCTTCCCTCAGGCGGACAGCCAAACAAGTTAAGTCAAAGTCTTATTGACCCTGTGGGATATAAAAACTCATTGGCAGGACACCTGGTGGCTCTTATGCTTTCAGCGGGCTTCGACCGCAACGATGCTTCATTCGGCTTGTCATCGAATTTGCTTGCAGATGCCGTAATCGCTGGCGGAACTTTTTCAGGATGGACCGTGCAGCAAGTGCTTGACGAAGCCAATGCCGTGCTGGGCGGATGTTCCACATCTCATACTCCCGGAGAAATGACAGACATCCTTTCTCAAATCAATGAAAGTTTTGTTGACGGTGTCGTACACAACGATTCACTTTTTGCTTGCGGTGACATTGATGCGTGTCCGCATCTCTCCTTTTTGATTGAAGACGTCTGCCTGGGAGAAGCAACCGTTATTATCAACCAAAGCACGAATGTTGATGCGGGCGCCACTTATTATTTGGATTTATTCAATGACGGCACGGTTGACCTCACCTCACCGGCAGCCGACCTGCCGGATGATACTGCCATTATAATCCCCGCTGCCGGCATTTATGATTTCAGCGTTGTGGTGGTCAATTCAAATGGGTGTTCAGACACTCTGGTTGACCAAACTGAAGTGGACTCGTGTAATGCAGAAAAGACAGAAAGCTACTTGTCTGATGATAATGCTGAGAAATCACTCCATGTTCAGAGTTATCCGAATCCGTTTTCAGAAATTTCAACTGTTGAGTTCAAAGTTGACAAGGAAGAAACGGTTCTTGCTGAATTGATGAATGCGGAAGGAAAGCGCTTGATTACAATTTTCAAAGGAACAGTGGAAACCGGAAAGGTTTACTCATATACTGTCAATGGTTCTGACTTATCAAACGGGCTTTTTCTATTAAAGATTACAACGGGAAGCGGCAAGTCATACAGACTAAAGTTGGTATTGCTGAAGTAGAAGGTCGTGGAATTATTTACTGGGAACAAACCAAATTAAAACGGGATTAATTATTTCCATTAATTGCATTTACAATTACCGCACAGGGGGGTACATTGAAATGTGCCATAAAAATTCCTTTTAACAACCAAAACTCCTTCAAGCGTCATGAAAAACAATGTATCCTTTGATTGTTGCAGCCCGGTGCGGCTGAAACAACAATCCAAATTTTCATCTTTCTTATTCTCTTTTGCCGTTGCTTTCCTGATTCTTTTTTCGGGAAATGCAGCTTTTGCCCAATGCCAGACAGACAGCGACTGCGATGACGGCATCCCCTGCACCAAAGATGTTTGCGATTTGGCAACTGGCGACTGTCTGTTCGAAGCGGTTGAGAACTGCTGCCTTGCAGCGGAAGATTGTGGCGATAACGATGCCTGCACAACAGATGAATGCACTGACAACCAATGCACTCATGGCACTGTGAGTTGTGAGGACGGCAATGCCTGCACCACAGATGCATGCTACCCGGCTTCCGGATGTTTTTACGCTGACGTTAACTGTGATGATGCCAACGCCTGCACTACTGATGATTGCTACTCGGCTTCCGGATGTACACACACAGGTATTGACTGCAGCGATAGTGACCCCTGCAGCAATGATGCCTGTGACCCGGCAAGCGGCTGCGTCTATACTGCAAAATGTGATGACGGCCTCTTCTGCACCATTGATGCTTGCGATAATGGCGATTGCTCCCATAATCCGAAAGATTGTGATGATGCCGACCCATGCACCATTGATGCGTGCGATGAAGACGATGAAGGAGAATGCTCGCATAAGCCATTATGCGATGACCGTGACCGCTGCACGATTGACGTATGTGACAACGGCATTTGTACCAACACCCCTGTTGATTGTAATGACAATGATGCCTGCACCAGCGACTACTGCAGAAATGGACGCTGCAAGCATTCACCCGTTAGCTGCAATGACAATAATCCCTGCACCACCGACAGGTGCCTGAATGGAGCGTGTGTGAATACTCCAATCGTGTGCAATGATAACAACCCATGCACCATTGATGTTTGCTCAAACGGGGTCTGCAAATTCCGCAAATGCTATGATGGCGACCCGTGCACTGCCGACCTCTGCGGTCCCAACGGATGCTATTATCCTCCGAAAAATTGCGATGACCGCAATCCATGCACCAACGATTTCTGCACCAACGGCAACTGCAGGCATACCCCCGTTCATTGCGATGATGGCGACCCGTGCACGCATGACAAATGCGGACCAAACGGCTGCTACTCCATTCCGCGCAGATGCCTTGACAATAATCCCTGTACACGAGATTTCTGCTTAGACGGACATTGCATGCATGTTGCCATTTGTACTGATAACGACCCTTGCACGTACGATTCATGTCAAAATGGAAACTGCCTGTTTCTTCCGATTGACCCCTGCGATGGAGCATCTACCAAAACCTCTCTTCAGGAGACACAGCAGGATGCCGTTACCGCTCTGAAAGCCTATCCGAATCCGTTCAGCTCAAAACTGAACATCGAATTCACGCTGGCTCAAGATTCGAAGGTTACGGTAGAATTATTCAATATCAGCGGTCAGCGCCTTGTTATGCTCTTTGACGGAAACGTAAAAGCTGCCGAGCTGAAAAAAATGGAATACATGCCCTCAGGCACTTCAGATGGAATGCTGTTCTGCCGCCTCAAGACTGAACAAGGCACATACTATCACAAAGTGGTGATGGTAAGATAACATAGGCGCAGTCTTACTTTGTGATTTTAAACTTGCCGCCTACATTCCTCAGCTTCGTGGGCAATGGATTGTGTATTTTGCAGCAAAATTTTAATTAGAAATCTGGACGACCCGGCAAAGAGGATTTACGATATTGCCTACGAAATAGTAGATGCTTCTGGCAAAAAAAAAGCCCCGTTACCTTGAGCTGAAAAAGTGGACCACAACCCCAACCATGGCGCAAGCGTCCGCTTGTGCCCGCAATCCTCTATCGTCCGCTATTTGCTCATGCCAACTCATTCCAGCAAAATAATATGCATCAATCCTTTCTCGCCCGCATAATCCCTGGCGCTGCTGAAAATCCAATCAGTCGGGCTGCTGACAAAGCCAGCTTCTGCAGCCATGACTGGTCATGATGCACCACGCATATAATTCAAGGGCTTTTTTTCAATTGGCAAAATTTTAAGCTATCGAGCAGCACTTCTTTGTATTCGTTACGAATGAATACATCTATCCAATTGACAGCAGCGAAGCTGACAAAATACAATTGGCTGTTGTCGCGGAATTTGTACTTACGGCTCATATTGGTAATTTTATGAGTAAAGGTAAAAACGATATAGTTTGTCAAATGAGCGGACGCTCAAGGATAAAAGGCACAAGCGGACGCTTGCACCAGAGTCGGGGTATCTTGCCAAGTGGAAAAACTATTTTTGTTTGTAAATAACAGCTATGAAGAAGATATACCGCTTGTGCTGCTGGTTTGCCTGACGCTTACCAATCCCTGGTTTGTCCTGATAATGGTTCTGTACTGCATTTTATTTCCTGAATATTTTTTGAGGATGCAGCAAGTTTAATCGGAGTTTTTAAATGAATTACTGAAATTTACGTTCATGCCTGCAATTAAAACTCCCGATCAGCGTGTGCGCGTGTTCATCCCCTCGGTTGTCGCAAGAGTTCCCGAAGGGGACTCTTGTGACGGGGGATAAGAGCGAGTCATTCGAATCGCCTTGCTCCGAAATAATACAGTCATCTCTTCGGGATTTAATAATTTCTGAACCCCGAAGGGGTGCAATTATTATAGTAAATGAATGATAGTTGAATAACCATGAAATCCCCCCTAGGTTCGCGCAAGTCTTCAGCGTGGGCTTTTGCGCGTGTGCTGACTTGTGCGCTTCAATCGGCTGAAGACTTTTGTCTTCATGAAGCGATGGGCAAAACAAGCTGTATGAAAAAAAGTGATGAATAAAAAATTAACAATGCAATATATCCGCACCCCGCAGCAAGACGAAAGTCTTGCCGCATATCTAAGCACACAAGACTGCCAGGCTCAATTGCCTGCGCTGAAGTCTTGCGTGAACGAGGGGGGGTATCGTTACCGAACCGCAATATTATAAATGGAGCAGCGCCAATCCTGACAGCCCGATTAAAGTTTTGCCGTTATGAATTTGTTGTACAAGGAATCTTCAGCCGGAGGCTCGGTGATAGCACACGCTCGCGGGGACGCGAGCGAGAGCGGGGGGCAAAATTACAAATCTTGTTTTGCACCTATTGTGCATAAAAAGATTGGAAATTATTTAGAAACGCCCCCCCCCCTTGTTATACATTTGTTTCTCCGTTTTTTTTAAATTGTGGGTTGATTTTAAAACTTTTTAAACACAACCACAATGAAAAAACAAGTCGTCATCATTGCCAGCGCTTGGATGCTTTCAATAGGAAGCATAAAAGCGCAGATTACGCTTGATTTTACGGTTGACTCAACAATCTATGGATACTACTTCTATCCTACTAAAATCAGTGATAATGAAACAAAGTATGTTTTCTTAGATACCGTAAACAACACATTTAGTTTATACAACCTCGACTTAACTCCCTTTTTGACCAACATAACTCCCCCGGATTCAATCTTCGATGGTCTTTTTTTCTATCACATAATGTATATCACGAGGTCATTATTTGATTGCGATTCGACCAATATCGAATATCTTTTTTCTTCACAAAATGCTCCGGGGCAACCATTATGGATTGCGAGAACCGATGGAACCATTTTGTTCTACGCTGATAGTGCGCAAGGTCCTTATTGCCTTGGATGCCCGGGTGGAACTACATTGCAAAGACCTGTTTTAAACACGGAGAATGGTGCTAAGCTATTTATAATGAAGTATTCACACCCCGGAATTACCAATATTTCAGTTTACTCTTTATGTGGCAAACTTCCTAATGGCAGTGAGGAGTTTGAATTTAAGTCGCACCAAGCATCATACATTGATGTATTTCCCAACCCCAGTGCGATGCAATTAAATTTTGCGATTATGCTGCCGGATAATATAAATAACTATGAGCTAATAATTCTTAACAGCAACTCTCAGGAGGTAATGAGGGAAAGAATTTTAAAAACCGAGTTTTCTATTGATGTAGGCGATTACAGTAGTGGCACATATTACTACTCACTGGCTTCAAAGAATGGAGTGCTTCAAACCGGAAAATTCATACTAACAAAATAAATCGATTATTCACTTCTTAAAACCAAGCAAATGAAACACAAATATTGTTTTGCAGTTTTAGTTATCGGGATGATAACTGCTGCCAATGTTTATGCACAGGTTTCCACACCTGCAAATATTCCCTCAACAACACTTGATTATGTTGGTTGGAATGTATTGCAAACTCTACCGCTAAATATCAAACATGAAGCAGCTCTTCCGATTAACTTTTATACCAATGCTGGTTTGCAGACATTCCTTAATCAGCGCATGACCATCCTGGGCAGCACGGGTCATGTGGGCATCGGCACGGCAGCACCGAAAGAAAGGCTGGAAGTGAACGGCAGCATTTTAGCCAGCGGCAAAATCCTTATTGCCGAAGGCGACAGCGTGCATGACCTGCTGGC
>DATLYB010000375.1:0-2778 GCA_035575215.1 Chitinophagales bacterium | reverse complement strand
CTTTTTCCACCGTATCGCCCGCTTTTACGAGAACGCTTTTTATTTTGCCGTCTCCGGGTGATTTAATGGCATTCTCCATCTTCATCGCCTCTAAAATCAGAATCGAGTCGCCCTTCTTCACCTTCTGTCCCGCATTCACATCTACCCGCAGCACTTTGCCCGGCATGGGCGCCTTCAGGCTGCCGGCAATGTGGACGGCTCGCTGGCTCATTCCCATCTGCTCCAGCAGCAAGTCGAATTTGTTTTTCATCTCCAGTGCATATTCGTTCCGGTTGACTTTCAGGACAATTTTTTTTTCAGCGCGGTTTATTTCCACCACCTCCACTTCGTATGTTTTATTTTCCTGAATCACACTGAACACGTTTTCCCTGATTTTGACAATATCAATGTTTACCGCTTTTTCGTTCAGCAAAAACTTGCCGTTATCAAGGGCAATGATGTATTCTTTTTTTCCAATTAAAACCGTCCACTGCGTCATGAGCGCAAGATAGCAATAGCGTTTTGACCTTGAAACAGAAAAGCTCTTTTCAGCGGGAAAATGGTATTTTAGCCGTCCTTTCATTCATACGATGCAATTAAGACTGCTCGCTCTTTTGTTTTTTCCGTTAATCCTTATCTCCTCGTGCGGTACTCCACATAAAACACAACAGGAGGATTTCACCCATGAGTTGGGTGAAGTGGTGGTGAAGCCCGAAAGCGAATACCGTCCTTCAGCGACCAGAATCAATGACCTGCTTCACACACAACTTCATGTTCATTTTGACTGGCAGAAACAATGGCTCTACGGAACAGCCACTCTTACCCTGAAACCATATGTGAAGCCGGTTTCAGAATTAGAACTGGATGCAAAAGGATTCGACATCAATAGAGTCGGAAAATTGGAAAATGGAAATTTTACAGAACTTCCGTTTCAATATGATTCCTTGGTTCTGACGATTGATTTATTGAAAACATATACCGACAAAGACACCTGCCGAATCCAAATCGAATACATTGCCAAGCCTAACGAGCTGCCTGACGGAGGAAGCGATGCCATCACTTCTGACAAGGGATTGTATTTCATTAATCCGCTCGGAAAAGAAAAAAACAAACCTATCCAGATATGGACGCAGGGAGAGACGGAAGCTTCATCCTGCTGGTTTCCCACGATTGACAAGCCCAACGAGCGCACAACACAGGAGATTTACATCACTGTGCCCGACACATTCGTCACACTTTCCAACGGCTTGCTCGTCAGCTCTGAAAAAAATCCCGATGGCACGCGCACCGATTATTGGGAAATGGATTTGCCCCATGCCCCTTATTTGTTCATGATGGCAATTGGTGACTTTGCTGTTGTCCGTGATAAGTGGCGCGGCAAACCCGTTGATTATTATGTTGAGAAACCCTATGAGC
This sequence comes from Chitinophagales bacterium, assembly GCA_035575215.1. Taxonomy (GTDB): domain Bacteria; phylum Bacteroidota; class Bacteroidia; order Chitinophagales; family CAIOSU01; genus DATLYB01. The sequence goes on along the minus strand of DATLYB010000375.1, from coordinate 1,383 downwards.
CGTATGCCCGCGATATTTTCGGTAATACTCCGGAGATGCTGGACTTTTATTCTGACCTTCTTGGAGTGGATTACCCATGGCAGAAGTATGCGCAGGTGGTTGTCAGGGATTATGTGTCAGGCGCCATGGAGAATACGACCGCCACGGTTCATTTTGAAAATATGCAACGCACAAAGCGTGAGTTGATTGACCGCGATTATGAAGACATCATCGCACATGAGCTGTTTCATCAGTGGTTTGGTGATTACGTCACCTGCGAATCGTGGGCGAATCTTACTCTCAACGAGGGCTTCGCTACTTATGGTGAATACCTTTGGATAGAGCATAAATACGGTGCTGACATGGCAGAGCGCCATCGCGCAGATATGCTTCATCAGTATCTTTCCGAATCATGGCTTTACAAAGAGCCTGTCGTCCGCTTTCATTACCATGATAAGGAAGACATGTTCGATTCCCATTCGTATGCAAAAGGCGGATTGGCACTGCACATGCTGAGAACATATCTGGGCGATGAAATCTTTTTCCGCGCTCTGAACATCTATTTGAAGGAGCATGCTTTTCAATCCGTGGAGATTCACCAACTCAGGCTGGCCTTCGAAGAAGCGAGCGGGGAAGATTTGAACTGGTTTTTCAACCAATGGTTCCTCTCCCCCGGTCATCCTAAGCTGAGTCTGGAGTATGATTACAAGCCGGAGGAAGCAATTATCGCAGTCACCATCAGGCAAACACAGGATGAAGATGTGTTCCGCCTGCCCATGACGATTGACATTTATTTTGGCGACATGGTTAGAAGAGAAAATGTGGTGATGAAGAAAAGGGAGCAGACATTTGAATTTTTTATTGACAGCCAGCCGCATCTTGTCAATGTTGATGCAGATAAAAACCTGCTGTGCGAATGGCTGGATACCAAAGACCCGGCAGCCCTGGCTTTTCAATACAATCATGCTCAGGGATACCTCAACAAAAGACAGGCGCTGCAAATGCTTTCCAATTCCCAGCAAGATTCGCTCGCGAAAGCAACCCTCATCCGGGCGCTGAAAGATACCTTCTGGGGATTGCGGAAACTTGCCGTTGAGAAATTGCTACTCGATGATAAAACAAAACCGCTTATTGCCGAAGCAGCTCTGAATGACGAAAAGCCGCAGGTGCGTGCTGCTGCCGTTGCAAGGCTGGGAGAAACAAAAGAGGAGGCGTATCTCGATTTGTACAAAAAACTGCTTGCCGACAGTTCGCTTCAGGTGGTTGCCAACTCGCTGAATTCTATTTACGAGATTAACAAGGAAGAGGCATTGAAACTCGCTCCGCAGTTTGAGGAGTTTAATACCACCTCAATCGTATCCGCAATCGGGGCCATTTATTCACAGGCGGGCAGCGATGACAAAC
>DATLYB010000374.1:0-7052 GCA_035575215.1 Chitinophagales bacterium | reverse complement strand
TCCTGCGCAATGGTTTGCAGCGGCAACGACAACAGAATTTTTATTTGCAGGGTACGGACGGATACTCGCTTCAGAAAAAAGAGTGGCGAAAGGGAAAACAGTTTCTCAGAAATGTTTTTCATCATTGTTTTTTAGTGCTGTCCGCTGAAAATTGTTTGAGAAAATCAGGCAGCGTTTGGGTGAGATAAATATCAACCGATTCCCCGAAGTTAAGCTGCTGTGATGAATCGGGGCTGAAATCGGGCACCTGCTTGTAGATGACAGCCGTAGCGGAATCCTTCACTGTTTTATCCCAGTCAACATCCCCGATATTCAGGTTAAAATTTTTGAGGGTCCATTTTGCCTCTTCGCGGGTAAGTCCGATAAGATTCGGAACGTCTACTTTGCTTTCGCCCAACCCATCGCCCAGCACGAGGCTGATGCGTGCGCCTTTCGGGACAAGCGTTCCGGGTTCAATGTACTTTCCGCTGAAATACTGGTCGAGCACCACATCCCGTCCCAGGTCATGCCGGTAAGTCGTATCGCCCAGGCGCAAGCCGCTGCGCTGCAGTTCCAGCAATGCCTGCCTGAATGATTTATCTTTCAAATCGGGCATGTTTACTTTTGGGGGCAACTTGGCGTTAACGGTCAGATATATCTTGCGGTTTTCCTTCACGCTGGAGCCGGGAGGCGGGTCTTGCTCCACCACCACCTCCTGCTTCAATCCTTCGAGATAAACGGAATCTATAATGGTGTCGGAGAGGCGCAGCGATGCCAGCAGGCTGTCAACTTCGTGAACGGGCATCGTGGTGAGGTCGGGCACTACAATGTATTTGCCATGCCGGGTGTATCCTTTCAGCGATGACATGGTGACCCGAACAATCATAAACAATAACAGCCCCGCTATGAATAGATTAATCCAGAAATGCTTGGTGCGGATAAAATCAAGGAAGCCCAACGCGATTTTTTTTGAAGCTAAATTCCAAAATTTTGTCAATAAACTCGTAGGGCTTGTAACCATTAATGGCAGCCTGATGGAAGATGCACGTGGCGGGAGTCATGCCCGGAAGCGAGTTCACTTCAATAATAATTGTTTCCACCTCCATGTTTTCATACACTTTAACAAAGGCGTCAATGCGGCAATAGCCCTCTACATTCAAAATCCTGGCTGCACGCTCCAGTTCGCTTTTCACTTTTGATGAAATGAGATGTTCTTCTTCCGCATTCCCACCGAACCGGGCGGGCGTGATGTTCTGTCCTTCGCCTGCCAGAAATTTTTCTTCCAGCGAAAGGACATCTCCTCCAGCCAACGTTTCCGAAGGTTCAAACATTTCATACACGATATTGTCATTGTCATCCAGATGGGTGAGCAGACCCCCCGTGATTTCAAGGAAATATTTGGCGCCATTGCGGTCAATGAAATTTTCAATCAGCACGGTTTGCATCTTCGGGAATTCTTCTTTTGGCTTCAGCTGCAGCGCGCTGGCAAGAAACGAATCCAATTCTTCCTTTTCACGGAAAGCCATCCTGAGGTAATTCAGCAACGTTTCTTTGTTTGAAATTTTTTTCACAGCGGAGCTGCATCCTTCGTCAACGGGCTTGGCAATCAGCGGGAAGGAATGTTTTTCCGAAAGGGCAGCAACGACCTTTTCGGGATTGGTCATGAATTCATCGCGGTGAACGAGCGTCTGCTCCGCCACCTTCAGCCCGTGCTTCTTAAGCAATTGGTTTGTTTCGTATTTGTTGATGGTGAGTTGCGAAGAATAAACTCCGGAGCCGTTGTAGGGCAGGTTCACTTCCTCCAGCTTTTGCTGCACGGTGCCGTCTTCCCCCGGACGCCCGTGAAGGGCGATGAACACGCCATCCACTTCCTTCGCAAGCTGTTCATAGCTGGTTTCTTCCGGCTCAAACAGGGGCGATTGAGAAACATACTTTTCGGTGATGCCGCTGCCGAGGGATTTCACGCGCTCAACCACCGGATGTTTTTTAAAAGTCAGCACTTTCTCCCGGATATCATCGGCATTGTCTTTCAGCAGAATGTTGATGGGGATTTTGTACAGCTTGTGATTTTCGAGGGTTCCCGTAAGGAAAACGGGAACCGGCTCATATTTGTCAGAGGAAGCCAGTTTTTCGTATATGTTCCTTCCGCTTTCTACAGAGATATGCCGTTCGGTGGAAATGCCCCCCAGCAGCACGGCAATTTTCTTTTTCACCGCGTTGGCAGAACGCATGAGAATCAGGTTGCTGTCGAGCTGCTCTGACAGTTTTTTTGAACGCAGATGCATGCCCTCGCTGGAAGCAATGGTGTCTCTACGCTCCTGAAGCGAGGTGCGGATGATGTAGGTTAGAAACTGCGAGGGGTTCATCCCAATCTCTGCGGCTTGGTGGAAGAAAAAGGATGACGGCATCATTCCCGATGTGGTGTTCGGGTCGTTGAGATAGATGGTGCCGTTGGTTTTGATGAAGCCGTCAATGCGGGCATAGACGTGGAATCCGAAAAAATCATACAACTCTTCGCAGGCTTTGCGGATGGCTTCAATGGCATCCTCCTCAAGACGGATGGGTGTGACTTTGCGCGAAAGTCCGGCAAGATATTTCGAACGGTAATCATACACTTCCCCGCCTTTCACGATTTCGGTGGGGGGAAGTGCAAGCGGCTTCCCATCGGTGTTGCGGATGACGATGCAGGAAAATTCTTTGCCTTCTATAAACTCTTCAATCACGACTTCGGTTTCAGAATCGGCTCCTTCAGCAACGAGCACATTGCTTGCTGTGATTGATTTTTCGATGAACGCGAGCAGCTCATCAGGATGATAAACTACCTTTCCGTTAATTATCACCGGCAGTCCGATGCCTTCGCGGATGTCACTGAGCGAGCGGATGTAAGCAATTTTCTGCCGGTGGTTGAGTGCAGTCCATTCATTGGCTGAAATTCTGCGGATAAAAAAGCCCCGGTCAACGGCTTTGCAAAACTCTGTTTCATCAGGACGGTGAATGATGGTGACAGCAATAGAGGAGCCCTGGTTTGCCGGCCGGATAACAAGCTTATCGCCAACAAGTTGGGTTGATTGATGAAACAGATTCTTGCGGTTAGATTCTACCATCCATTCGGCTCTTTTCACTGTGATGAATTTGGGCGTTGGAAAGCCGGACCTCAACAGTGCGTATTTTTGAAAAGACTTGTTCATACCAATAGCGGATGGCAGAATTCCCGAACCGGAATAGGGAATATCCAATAACTGCAGGATGCCCTGAATGACGCCATCTTCCCCGAAACTTCCATGCAGCGTGAGGAAGGCAAAATCAATAAGGCGGGGCAATTCGTGAGGATGTATCCGCTTTCCGACCGTGGCGATAACCTGATTAAGCGTTTTTTCATCCAGCCGGGAGAGGCTTTCAATGTAAATCTGAAAGTTGTTGGCACCGGGGGGCAGGAAGCTGACAGGCGGGTAGAAGTCGCGGATGGTGCCTTTGTAGATGTATTGCCAGTCCAGGAGGATAAAGTTTTTAAGGCTGTCAACGAAAATAAGAACAGGCTCAAAGAGGCTTTTATTGAGATTGTCGTACACGGTTCTTCCTCCGGCAAAGGAAATCTCGCGCTCGCGGGAAGGACCGCCAAAGAGAATGCCGACTCTTATCATAAGTGATGTAAAATTAACGCATCAATAACGCAGAAGGAACGGGATGTATTCGATAAGGCTAACAAAAAAAGAGGGGATGACTATAAATGTAAACAGAAGTACGTATTATTTTTTCTTTTTGTCATCCTGAGTTTATCAGCTCAGAGTGACGGCTGGACGCTGGTAACTTCCGGAGTGAACAGAAATTTGTCGAAAACCCAAAACAGGAGGGTAGGTGCGGAATGGAATAAAACACGAAACGGGAACCAGTTCTTGCGAAATGATTCCCGTTTCCTTCAGCAAAAGCCGTAGCCTTTGCCAAAGCCGGGTTACAGTTATTACGGCTGCATCAACCGGCAATCATCCTTTCGGAGTGACGCTTCGTGAATTTTTCGTGCGGTGAACTTTCCCCCCTGGCGGAGCTACATCATTCACCGACACAATGAACCCTTCGAAAAATTCTTTCATGGACGAATCTTTAGAAAGAACTTTTTTATGGCTCGCCCTTTATCTCTCGCCCGGTAGGGCAATTATAGATTGAGTTATTGTAGCGTCCAAGTTTTTTTCGGAAATTTTTTATGAACACGTTTTTCACATTTGTGCGGAGGAGATGACGAGCGGGGAAGAGGGCTGCGGCTCAGTTGCCGGGGAGGACGATTCCCAATTTTTTCATCTCAGCGAGTGTAACGGTGGGCGGCATTTGATTTTTTTCCAATTTGCTGATGACCAACCGGGCAACATTTGCAGCATCATCTTGTGTAATGAATCCTTTGATGCCCGGCATACCCGGAATGTGGGGCTGATTGATTAGAATTTTTTTACCGGAGAGAATCTGGTAGCCGAAGGTGTTTTCGGGGGCAGTGATAATGCGAAAGGTGAATGCGCCAGGAGTTGCATCTGTGGTGTCGGTGGGCGGGGAGACACTTTGTTGGCTTTGCGCGGGAACCAGGGTGGCTTCTGGCGTGGAGGAAGGCTGCCGGCAGGCGGATGCCAGCGCAAAGACAAGGGAGATGATAACAGGGAAATGGAGCATGGCTGCCGCATTGAAGAATGGAAATTGAGAACAAAGATAATGTGAATTATTAATGCAGGGAAATGTGTGATGGAGGGCATGAAGCACAATGATTTGATGGTTGAAATACGGGGTGTAAGCCCTAAACCTGAAGGACATAAATGGGATAAAAATGAAGATACGTGCATACCTTAGCACAACGAATCATCAACGTGAAAAGACAAGAAAGACAATCGTATTGAAGTGGACTCGCTTTCAATAATGATTTGTTTAAAAAGCTTAATGAAGAGGTCCTCTGCGAACTTCTGTAATAAAAAAGCCGTGACGGAGTGCGCCACGGCTTTTTTGTTGGGAACTGCTTACGTTACTTGACCATTATCGCCTTGCCGTGATAAGCGGCTTTTTCTGTTTGGAGACGATAGACGACCAGACCTCCGGGGATGCTGCCGGCACTGAATTCAACCTTCTTCAACTCAGCCGCCTTGATATTGCCATCAAACAAGGTAGCGAGGCGCTGCCCGGCAAGGTTGAAGATTTCAAGGGTGACTTTTGAATCATCAGCAAGGGAGAATTCAATGCTGAGCTTTTCATCAAACGGATTGGGATAGGCTTTTAGCAACACCTCCTCATCAGCAGCAAACGGCTGCATCGCATCACCGGCATCCATCTTAAGCATGCTGTTGATGATGGTGATGGTGATGGCGTGAGATATGCCCGCGGTGCCGCTGCCGTTATCTCCACTGTAAGGCGTAGCCATGATGGTATAAACACCTGGCTGGACGTTCCATGGATTGTAGTTCCCGCTGTTATCGCCTGCGATAGTGTAGAACGGAATGTTTTCAACCTTGAAGAACGAGCCATTTACGAAGAAGCGGACGCTTTCAACATTGGCATCATTGCAGACGTTGGCGCGAACGCTGATTGGACCCGTGAGGGCAAGGTCAATGACGTCACCATTGTTGAGCGGACCGATGTCAACATCATTGCGGGCGTCAACGAGGGTAAAGGAATACACCCTTCTTTCATTACCCGTGCAGGGAGTGGGAACGGGAACACATGCGGGATTGCAGGAGGGATTCTGATACCAATTGGTGTAGTCGCCCGCTTCAAGCATATTGCCGATAAACAAGCCCATGAGCATGTTAGTATTGTTCTGCTGTCCTTTCTTGACGGTGAACTTTCCACCGTTCATATAGATATCGGCAATGACTGAGGAGCCTCCCTGGATGGTTACGTCTTTTTCAACAAACACTACCACGTCAGAGCCATCGGGGTTGAAGGAGTTGTTCTCACCCAACTGCAGTTTCTTGCAGATACGGACCTTGACGCAAGGAGCGGTGAAGCGAATGACGGTGTTGTTCTTCGCATAGATATTCTCGATGTTAAGGTCAGACTGCGTGAAGGTGACCATGCTGTTTTTGCCGATTGTGATGCCGTTGTAGAGCGAGCCGGATAGCGTGACCGTTGAGTTGCTGGGAATCTGGAGGCTTTGCCCCGCATTGCACTGGTTGTTAAATTCAAACGGAGGCAGGGCAACGGCAGCCGGCTCTGTGATGACAGTGGTGACGCTGCTGGCGCCACTGAGCTGCACTTTGTTTGCCTTCACAAAGGTGCCGGGTGCAGTGATATTGGAGTTGTTTTGAATTTTTGCTTTTCCGTTACTGTTAGAAACTCCAACGCCTCCGCTGTAGACAGTGTTCTTGTGGAGGTCAACTTCTTTCGCAAATAACATCAGGTAAGATGACAAGAGCTCATTGGCTGGCGGCACAGTGTAAGACGCAGCTGCCTGGCACCCGTTAAAACCGGTAGCCGTGACGGAATAGGTTGCATCGGGCGTTGCCTCAATCTCAGCGGTAGTTTCGCCCGTTGACCAGAGGTAAGACACCGCAGTGGAAGAAACGGCTCTAAGTTTCCGTGTGGCACTCTGACAGAAGGCAGGCGTCACATCCTCAATGGCGACATTCACATCAACAGGCGCGTACTGGCAGATTCCATTTACACAGTTGTCAAGCGTGCAGGGGTTGCCATCATCGCAGTTGATGCCCGCACACGGGTCAGCGCAGCCCGGAATGGGTGTATATATGCAGGAACCATTCACGCAGGCATCGGTGGTGCAGGTGTCACTATCATTGCAGACGATAGCGGTGTAAATGCAAGTTCCGTTGGTACACGCGTCAGTGGTGCATGCATCGCCATCATCACAAAGCACGGGGGTGTAAACGCAACCCGAAGCCGGGTCGCAGTTATCGGTGGTGCAAGCGTCACCATCATCGCAAGCGATGGGGATGAATTCGCAATTTCCATTCACACACACGTCAGACGTGCAGACATCGCCATCATCGCAGGTGATGGGAAGATTCACGCATACGCCAAATTCACACTTATCAGTGGTACACAAGTCACTGTCGCTGCAATCCACGGGCGTGTAAATACAGCCGGAA
>DATLYB010000373.1:0-5986 GCA_035575215.1 Chitinophagales bacterium | reverse complement strand
CTTTGCATTCTTTTCGAGTAATAATTTTCTGATGCCTTTTTTGGGGTCAAAATCGGTTGTTTCCATCTGAAGGCCTCCCACTGAATCAGGGATTCCGAAGTAATAATAAATCTTGTCGTTGGCAGTGAGGATAACAGTAAGCGCAGTAGATTCCTTGATTTTGGTGGGGTCGGTGACGTTGTCTTTTTCCGGCATGTTGATTTCCATGGTCTGGGGCTTGCTCAGCGTGGTGGTGAGCATGAAGAATGTAATCAGCAGAAATCCCAAATCCACCATAGGGGTGAAGTCAATACGGGTTGACATTTTCTTGGCTCGAACCTTCTTGCCCTTTTTTTTACCGCCTCCGCCTTGTTCTATCTCGGCTGCCATCTCATTTTGGTTTTAATGCACTTTCATCAGGGGCTGCCTCGAGGCTCGTGATGAAATTGAATTTGTTGATTTGTCTTTCCTGTAAAATGTCGAACACCCGCTTTACCGTGGGGTAGCTCGCATCCCTGTCACCTTTGATGGCGATTCGGAAGGCAGGGTTCGACTGGCGTGCATACAGCACCCAGCTCCCCAGTTCCTCCCGCAAGGTGTCAATGGGGATGCCCGGCTGCTGCAGCCTGGTGCGTTCATCGGGCTTCATGTTGATAAACTGTTTCAAGTTCGATACCGGCACTCCGAAACTTTGGATTAGTGAAAATTTTGCCTTTTCATCTTCGGTGAAAGTGAGTCCATGCTTTGCTGCCATTTTCTCCAGCATCTTCACGCGTGTTGGCTGTCCGTCAATTCCGAAAAACACGCGGTTGTCCTTGTTTATCATGATGGTGATAATGTCGGTTTCAGGCAGCTTGATTTCCGAAACCGAAGAAGGAGTATCCACAATCACCGGCTCATCCGGCTTGAATTTGGTAGTGAGCATGAAAAAGGTGAGCAGCAGAAACGCCACGTCACACATGGCTGTCATGTCAATAGCCGTGCTCTTTCGGGGTACCTTTACCTTTGGCATTTATTTTTGCGTGGATGAATACGTTTGTATGATGCTGAAGCCCGCTTCATCAATGCTGTAAGTAAGTCTGTCAATTTTTGTTGTGAAATAATTGTACATGATGATTGCAATCGCTGAAGCGGTGATACCCAAAGCTGTATTGATAAGCGCTTCCGAAATACCGTTGGCAAGTTGAATGGAGTCCGGGGCGCCAGCCGTAGCAAGGGCAGCGAAAGCCTTAATCATTCCGAGCACCGTCCCTAACAACCCGAACAGTGTGGATATGGAGGCAATAGTGGCGATAATAACAAGATTACGCTCAAGGGCAGGAAGCTCCAGTTCGGTGGCTTCTTCAATATCTTTCTGAATGGCAAGCACCTTTTGGTCTTTGGTCAATTCTTTTTCCTGCAGCATCTCACGGTATTTTTTCAGCCCGGCTTTCACCACATTGCCCAACGAGCCTTTCTGACGGTCGCATTCTGCTGAGGCTTCCTCCAGGCTGTTGGAAAGCAGCAAACTTCTGATTTTTAATAGGAACCTGTCTGCATTTCCCTTCCCGCTGGCTTTGGTGATAGTGATGTATCGCTCAATGGAAAAAGTTATCACCAAAATGAGCAATGCCATCAATATCGGAACGATGAATCCTCCTTTATAAACAATTCCCAGGTAATTTCCCGGGAGAGGATGATTGGCAGGGTCATTTCCTTCAAAATTTGACGGGTTTCCCAATACATATTTATATATCAATATGCAGGCGACAATCACAATGGGAATCACCAGCGTGGCGAAAAGTGACTGGAAAGTACCTTCTTTTTTACCGTTATCCAAGGTTTGTTCTGTCATAAGAAAAGGACATTTTGTTTTATGGCTTTAAAATGAGGGCGCTAAGATAAGACGAGCATTTCTATCCAACAAGCCTTTTTATAGGCTCTGCATTAGGGTGAAACGCAACTTACCTGCAGGCGAAGCATCGTGTCCGTTAGTATGTGACTCTCATCAATTTTGACACTTGAATGACACTCACTTTAACTTAAAAGTGAAGGTAATTGTTCCGAATTGCTCTTCAGCCACATCACTGTTGGGGCTGAATTTGGCATCGCGGGCAGCCTCTTCGGCAAGCTTAATTAACATTGGGTCAGTAGTGGTGGACCCCTTCACGGTGTATTTTGCAAACAATACCTTTCCGCTGCGGTCCACTTTGATGTTCACTACAACCTTTCCTGTCTCGGTGTAATTTTCATCTATGGGTGAGATAAATAGCAGTTTCCTTCCCGCTAAATCGTATCCAACACCTACGTTTCCCAGCCCCTTGCTGTCGCCTTCATAATTTTTTGAGGAAGGGTCGCCTTCCGGGTCACCCTGGTCGCCCGGACCATAAGTCAGTCCTTCATTGTTTGGATTATCCTCATCTGATTTTTCCCCCGTGTAAAGGCTTTTGGTATCCACCCGGGGTTCTTCCTTTACCGGCTTTTTTTGTTCTTTTACATCTTTTTTCGTTTCTTCTTTTTTCACAACGGGCTTTTTCTCTTCCGCTTTTTCTTCCTTCCTGATTGATGGCGCTTCTTCAACATTTTGTGTTACCAGTTCCCGGTGTTTTTCAGTCACCTCCACCGGAGTTGCCTCAGCTTCCTGCGGTGAAAGCTTTTCAGGGTCTTCCGAAATAACGGACGGCTGGTCACCCTTGCCGGTTTCCATAGTGCCAAAATTAATGAGGATACCCTCTTGCGGAGGAGGGAACGCGGAGGATAATCCGAAAATCAGTAAAAGCAGAACAACAATAGCATGTACCATCGCAGAGATGATGGCGCCTCTGCGCTTGTTTTTCTTTTCTATTTTTTCCCAGCTATCCTTCATTTCGGGGGCTGTGTGGCAAGAATCATGCTAAGCTTCAGGTCATAACCGATGTTCATTACCTGCACTACGTTTTCAATCGGCACCGTTTTTTCTGCATTCAGCACAACAGTTGGGTCTTTGATATTACGCAGCTTTTCCTTCAACACCGATTTTATCTCGCCCAGCGTTACCTTCTGACGGTCAACGTAATATTCCAAATCTTTGGTGATGGAAACTGAAACACTTTGCTTGTCAGCGGTCTTCACGTCTGAGGTTGGTAAAATCAGTTTCATCGCATTCACGCTTACCAGGGTGGAAGTCAGCATGAAAAAAATCAGCAGAAGAAAAATCATGTCCGTCATCGAAGCCATCTGAAAGTCAGGGCTGAATTTATTTCTTGATTTCAGATTCATAGTTGTTAAATCGTTTAATCGGATTAACTAAAAATTAAGCCGGCTCCTGCAGCAGGTCAATAAACTCAATGGAATTCGCCTCCATCTTATTCACGATTTTTTCTATCAACCCGATGAGCCAGTTATAGCATACAAGGGCGGGAATACCTACCGCCAAGCCCGCCACGGTGGTTACAAGAGCCTCGTAGATACCGCCTGAAAGCAATTCGATGGAAACATTGTTGCCTGCATTTGCCATTTGGTAAAATGCCTGCACCATCCCCGTAACCGTACCAAAAAAACCCAGCATCGGTGCAAGACCTGCAACAGTCGCAAGTATGCCAACCCCCCGTTCCAATTTGAACAGCTCCATCTTGCCTACATTTTCAATAGAGGCTTCGATGTCGCGCAAGGGCTTGCCGATGCGTTCAATGCCTTTTTCAATCATGCGTGCGATAGGTGAGTCGGTTTGCCTGCATAGCGCCTTTGCTGCCGCGATGTTGCCGTTGAGCATGTGGTCTTTGATGCTGGGCATGAAATTGTCGTCAATCTTCGATGCCCGCTGCAGCGTCAGGTAACGTTCCACAAAAATATAGATGCCGATGAGCGAACAAAGGGCAATGGGTATCATCACCGGACCTCCTTTCAGCACCAGCTCCCACAATTTAGTTGTTTGAATCATGCTGCCGTCTGAAAGCGTGTCAATCTGAGTCAGAAAAATCAAATCCATGTCAGCAGAAAAATTTTTTCCGTCAAAATTAGACGCAGCACCTGTTGCGTTTTTAGGATTTAATTAACGCAAGATGCGGGCTGTTTATTGGAATAGACAAGTCTTCAGCTTTATTCAATAAATCAAAGAGGAGTTAAAGCGAGTTTTTTTGATTTTGCTGAAAATCTGCCGTGATAATTCCATGGTGTAAGAGCAGGTTCCTACTTCAATCATGCGCAACAAGCCCCTTTCTTTTATCAAGACGTTATCCTTGGCAAGTGCACTTAGCAGAGGATGACCCTTTTTACCACACTGGAGGACAGTGGGTAAATTTTCACCTTCGTGGGTCGTACAGTACCACAAAGGCACAATTTCACACTTTTTCGTAATACCTGAAAAATCAGCCTCAACCCCTTTGATTTCAATACTTTCCTTCGGTGACAGGTATCTTGGAACATTTGAAATAAAGTGAATGAATTGAAATAGATTGCAAAAGTTGGACTAACTTTGGACTAACTCTCCCGTGTGGGGAATTTTAGAACCAAACCCCAAACACACATGCCTATCACTTTCTTTCTGCAATCCACCCGCAAACCAGCACCGATATACTGCCGCATCCGGGAGGGAATCACCGTTGACGCTAAAGCCCGAACCAAGTTTGTTGTTAACCCCGAAGATTGGAGCAAGGCTAAGGGACAGCCGAAAATAAAGGACGCATCCGGCAAGATGCTGGCGAATGAGTTGGAGGATTTCAAGCGCAAGCTGACGGCACGGCTGAATAAGAGGCAGCCGGATGAAGTGATTAACTCTGATTGGCTTAAAACCTTCATAAATCCCCCACAACAAGCCCAACCAATGCCCGGCAACTTGGTGGACTACTTCGATAGGCACATTGAGCTAATGCGAGCGGAGGAAGCGCAAGGCAAGATAAGGTCAGGCACGGTCAAGAAAGCGCACGTTGACCGTCAGTTGTTAGCACGGATGCAGGCTGACACCGGAACCCCGATAATGATTGCGGACGTATCACCCGACTTTGCAGAGCGGTTTGAAAAGTATTGCGCTGATAACGGCTATGCACCCATGACCATAGCGCGGACACTGCGATACATCAAAACCGTTTGCCGCAGCGCGAGAAAAAAAGGACTGCATACTCACCCGATGCTGGATGAAGTGAAAACAGCGAAACCGCAACGGAGCAAGCCTATTCACCTGACCTTCGATGAACTTGAATTGATTGAGCAATCAGCAATGCCTAACGACCACTTGGACAATGCACGGGATTGGTTATTGATTTCCTGCTACACCGGGCAGCGTGTAAGTGATTTCCTTCGGTTTGACAAGTCCATGATAAGGATTGAGAACGGCAAACAGTTGATTGAATTTACGCAAGTGAAAACAGGAAAGATAATGACGTTGCCGCTGCACACGAAGATTATCGAATTGCTTCAAAAGCGTGGCGGTGACTTTCCCCGTGCTATCAGCGACCAGAGGTATAACGACTACATCAAAGAAGTTTGCCGCATTGCCGGACTGACAAAGAAGATTAACGGCAGCCGGAAAAATCCCGTCACCAACCGCAAGGAAACAGGCATATTTGAAAAGTGGGAATTGGTATCTTCTCACATCGGCAGAAGGAGTTTTGCATCTAACTTTTTTGGAACGGTTCCTACTTCGTTACTTGTGTTCGCCACAGGACACAGCACAGAGCGGCAATTCCTGGAATACATCGGAAAGACGGACACGACTAAAGCCATGCAGTTGGCTGATTACTTCTAAAACTAAGAGCCATGAATGACTTTGAAAAAATCTTCGGGAAAGCTGGATTGAAATTTTACATCGGTAATCCGAATGAAAAAGGCACAGCCAAAGAAGTTGACCTTTACGAGATGCTGAAAGTATCCGGGCAACTTGACCGATGGAAAAAAGAGCGCGGCATTATCCTGAACCCCACACACAATTTTAAATTGCTTAAACCTGTCAGGCTGGAGCTATTTGAAAAAGCAAAGAAAGATTTCATCCATGAGCGCAAAGTATCAAAGCTGAAAACGACCGATTTTGAGTTAAACCTTTTCCGCTTAGCAT
>DATLYB010000372.1:0-8655 GCA_035575215.1 Chitinophagales bacterium | reverse complement strand
AACGGGAAGATTGGAGCGGTCTTGCGATGTCTGACCGCCATTCCATAAGTAAGTGTAGGGGGGAGAGCCGCCTGTTGGCGTGATGTCAATACTTCCGGTAGGTGCGCCACCAAAGCAAGGTATGTTGGCGTGCGTTTCATTTATCACAATACCGGGAGGCGAGGTGAGTAGAATGGTATCGAGCAACCGGCAACTGTTAGTATCCGTTATTGTCACAACGTAGGTATCTGCGGTAAGTCCGGTTAAATCCTGGGTGGTTTGCCCGCTGTTCCATAGATAATTGTAGCCGGGAGTGCTGCCTGAAACACTTAAATCAATGTTTCCGTCAGCGGCTCCAAAACAAGTGACATTGAAGCCATTAGCATAAACATTTGAAGTATGACTGCTGACAAGCGGGGGAGGTTCTGTAAGATAGATACTGTCGAAAGTGGAGCAGTTGCTGATAGTGTCGGTAACATAAATATAATTCCATCCCGCGTATGCCGTGTCAAAATACTGGGTATGAGGGGGCACCGTGGGCGGGATTGTATTTTCCCATTGAGCATGAACCCATTCAAAAACGTAGGGAGGAGTTCCGCCACTTACCGTTGCGTATACAAAACCATCATTGTAGCCATTACAACTGACATGCCATCCACCGGGGTAAGTAAATGCGTAGGCATCTGCAGTCAAAAGCGGTGGTTCCAAGTCAAGCGTAACATCTGTAAATGCAGGACAACCCTGAGCATCATAAACTACGATAAAATAATAACCCAACGCCAGGTTAACTGCGGTAGCGGAGCGCTGCTCGTAGGAGTTGCCTAAAGAGTCATACCATAGGACCGGATTTTGATTTCCCAAGGAGTCGAACCAATACCAATAGTAGCTATATGGATACGTTCCGCCTGAAACATACACCGTGGCGCTGCCATTGCTATAGCCATGGCAGGAAACATGATATCCGTTGGGATAAACATTAGGGTAGGCAGTCGCGGTGATTGGGGCAGGGTCAGTAATAGTGGCTGAATCTGTTACAGTACATCCATTCTGGTCGGTGACAATCACAGAATAAGTTCCGGCATAAAGAAAAGACAAATCTTCATCAAATGAGAAACCACCGTTCCATTCATAGGAATAGGGTGGTGTTCCTCCCGTCACTTCCAAATCAATGGCGCCCTCGTTTCCTCCATTGCAGAGAATATTAAAGCTGGTAATGGACGTGGAGATGGTGATGTTTTCCGAAATCACAACCTGCTTGTACCCTGTAGAGCATCCGTTCGCATCTTTCCCTTCGACAAAATAAGTACCTGCGCATAGGTTTGAAATGGAGGATGAAGTGGCGCCAGTAATAGCAACATAGCCTGCATCGTACCATTGATAAGAGTAAGGCAGTGTTCCGCCTGAAATCGAAATAGAAGAAGTGCCATCACAGGTTCCCCCGCAGGGTATGGTGTCAAAGGAAGTTGTAGCGCTTATTGCTGAAGGTTGAGTGATGGTGACGGTGGAAGATGTGAGAACACACCCCGTTGAAGAAGTTACTACTGCTTGATATCCCGTTCCAGCGGGCAGATTGTAGGCGGATTGCCCGTATTGTCCGATAGGTGCGCCACTTTGCCGCCATTCATACGTGAAGGGTCCTGTTCCTCCGTTTACAATAACGGTGATTGAACCGGTAGGGATGCCATAGCATGAAAGATTGGTTTGTGTGGTTGAAAGCGAAAAGTCATAGGAGAAAACAGTAAAGTAGGCGGTGTCTTTACAATTATTGAAGTCGGTGATTATGACGCTGTAGTTGCCCGGTGACAGCGATGAAATGGAGGAACTGTTAATTCCGATGGGATTGTTTCCTGCATCGCGCCATTGATAAGAATAAGGCGAAGTGCCGCCTGAAGGAGCTGCCGCTGCACCTCCGTTGGCTACTCCTGTACAGGTTTGATGTGAAGGACTTACGGATACTGAAACCGGTGAAGGGGCAGAAATGGTAAAGCTTTTCGAAGTGATGCAGCCGGAAGAATTAGTCACCTTCACTATGTAAGTGCCGGGGCACAGATTGGTTGCCGTTTGTACGTTTCCGGCAACCGCAGCTCCCAAATTATCAACCCACTCGATAGTACAGGGGGAACTGTTGCAGGTAAACGGGGAGATGGTTGCATATCCATTGCATGATGAACTGCATGACGGATTCCCTGGCGACACGTTGACCGTTTCACCTCCCGTATTGCTGACTGCGCCCGTAAAGGTGCGTGAACATCCGGGAACATTTGCATCGGATACCGTCACATTAATAAATCCCGCACATAGATTGTATGTCGAGGCTCCAATAGACGCTCCGGCAGACCATGAATAACTATAATTAAATGGCGGTCCTGACCCGCCAGAAGCGCTCACCGTAGCCTGGGCGCCACAATTGCCGCAATTGGTAAGCGTAGTCGTAATAGTAGCCGAAAGCTGTGCTGCCTCCGTAATTGTAGCTGAGGTGGTGAAAGTACAACCCTTGGCATCCGTGGAAGTGACGGTATACGTTCCTGCAGATAATCCCGTGAGGTTTTGTGTTGCGCTGCCGTTTGACCAGGCGTACGAATAAGGATAAGTGCCACCTGTCATAGTGAGAAGAGCCGAGCCGGTAGTCCATCCAAAACAGGGGATATTGGTGATATCCACGGTTCCTGTAAATGGGCTGGGTTGAAGCACTGAAATATTCGCGTAGGTCTTGCAGCCGTTGTTATCTGTTACGGTAACAAAATAATTTCCTGCTGAAAGACCGCTCAGGTTCTGTGTTGTTGCTGAGTTGCTCCAGAGGAAACTGTAGGGTGAGGTTCCACCGGAAATATATAGCCCGATGGCGCCATTGTTATATCCAGCGCAGGTGACATGTGTGGGTGTTACGGATGAAAAAAGCTGCGAGGGCTGTGTAATGGTGAAATCCAAAATGGCGGAGCACCCTTTGTTATCGGTAACGGTCAGCGAATAAACCCCGGCTGCTAAGCCGGTGGTGTTGTACCCGGTGGTCATGGTAACTCCGTTACTCCAGTGGGCAATGTAGGGTGGGAAACCACCGCTTGCAGTTACTGATATTGCTCCGTCAGCCATTCCGTTGCACGACACGTTTTGTGTTACAATGACGCTTGCATTAACGCTGTAATTGACAATGGTATCAACAAGCCAAATCGTTCCGTTTTGCACATCACAGCAAATCCACGGAGGACATACACACTGGTTATATTGTGAACAAATATGCACGCAACAGGGGTCATACGCGATGGGCGCGCAGTCGCGCGGGCAGCACCAGGCGTCAATGCCATTGCAAGCTTGGGTAAAAGACGACAAAATGTACTCACTTTCCCGCCACCAGCAGCATTCCCCGTAATAAATCACATAATTTCCCGAAGGATTGTAGCCGGGATAATCGCTGGGGAGCTGTACTACGGTTGGACAAACCACCCGCCTTCCTATCTCACCGGGAAGATGATTCCCTGCCTCCGAATCCGGCTGTTCGGGACTGTGTTCTTCCTTTCTAAGAAACTCCACCTCTTCATAGGTGGTGGAATATTCCTTAAAAACGTTTTTAGTGTAGAATCTCTGACCATTGGGTTTCACCATCCGTATCCTGAACCAAAAAGTCTTGATGTGTCTTTCCGTGAAATCGCGCACGTCATTATAGAGATACCGTCCCGGTCCATCGTGTTCAGTACTGTAAAGAATCCGGTTGTAGTAATTGATGGTATCGGGATATCCGAGCACATGAATGTCATACAGGGTTCCGGGCTGCACGCTGTCAACGGGAAAGAAGCTTCTGCCATCATAGCTTTTTTCAACAACGTACCATGCTACTTTATTGGCGATATTTTCTTCCCATACCAAATGCAGCACACTCTCATCGGCACCCAGGTAGATGAACTGATTCCCGTCAATGTTTTGAGCGGGGAGGGTAAAAACGAAAAGAATGCAGGCAATAGATATACCTATTCCATGAAGGGTCTTCATCCTTTCTGCTCTACTAAAATAAGAGTTACAAGATAATTAAACACCAAAAGAAACACACGAAATTGTAGGATTCAACAAGTTGTGAACAAGAAATTGACACGGGGACTATCCGATTCGCTCACTATCCTCCGGCATTCTATTTGCAACTTTTAACAACCCTGACCATGACGCTGAAATATCCCCCTGCGTATAACCCATTATATTTGCGCTGAAAAATTTTCTGATGAAAATGAAATGCAGCAGCTTCCTTGTCATTCTTTTGTCAATCCTGTCAATCTTTTATGCATTTGCCGATGGGAAAAACGGCTATCAAATCAAAGTGAAGATTAACAATCTGCCGAATGACACCATTTACCTTGCCTATCATTTTGGCGACAAGCAATACATGAAAGACACCATCAGGCTTGACGCCAAGGGAATGGGCGTTTTTTCCGGTGATGAGCCTCTTCCGGGCGGATTCTATCTGATAGTGTATCCGAAGAAAAATTATTTCGAAATCATCGTCAACGAGCAGAATTTCTCCATTGAAAATGACACGTTTGACTATCAGAAGAATTTCAAATCAACAGGCTCGGTGGAGAATAAGATTTTTTATGATGACATCGCATTCATCAGCCAGAAGCATAAAGAAAAGACCTCTCTGGAAGCTGAGTTCAAGCAGGCGGAAGGCAACAAGGCAAAGCAGGACGAAATCAGAAAAAAGCTGGAAGCTCTGGATGATGCAGTGCTGGCTTACCGCAACAGAATTAAAACTGAATATCCGAATACGTTCTATGCGAAGTTTCTGAAAAGCCTCGATGAGATTGACATACCCGAATGTCCCAAGGATGATTCCGGCAGGTGTCTGGATACGCTTTTTGATTACAAATACTACAAATCACATTATTTTGACAATATTGACTTCACGGATGAGCGTATGCTGCGCACCCCCACCTTTCATCGCAAGGTGATGGATTATCTCGAAAAAATTGTTCCCCAGCATCCTGATTCCATCAGCGTTTACTGCGATGTAATTCTTCAAAAGGCAAGAGCGAACAAAGAGGTATTCAAATACTGGCTCATTACGCTTCTGAATAATTACGCCAATTCAAAAATCATGTGCCAGGAAGCCATCTATGTCCATCTGGTTGAAAATTATTATGCCAAGGGCGATGCCCCATGGGTTTCGGAAGATGACCTTTTCCGCATTACCGACCGCGCAAAAAAGCTGAAGCCAACGCTGTGCGGGAAGGTTGCCCCCAATATGTTCCTGCGCGACACAAGCAACAACTTGATTCCGATGCATTCGGTGAAGGCTAAATATCTGATGCTTTATTTTTATGACCCAGACTGCGGTCATTGCAAGAAAGAAACACCCCTGATGGTGAAGGCACACCGGAAAATCGTTGACTCCATGCATGTTGATTTGAAGGTCTATGCTGCGCCCACGCTGCACCTGGACAAGGGTGAGCGGGATGAGAACAACAATCCCATCTTCAGCACCGACCCGAAAGACCGCGCAGAGTGGACGAATTTCATCAAAGAATATGACTTGCTGCGCTGGATTAACGTAGCCGACCTTTACCTGCAGGATAATTTCCGTGCGAATTATGATATCAACGCCACCCCCGCCATCTTCCTGCTGGATGCCGACAAGAAGATTGTCGCCAAACGCTTCGATGACCAGCAACTCATAAAAATCATTGAAGACCTTGAGAAACGAGCCGGAAAGAAGGCTAACTAAAGCCGGTTACCACCTCCGTCATCATCCCTTCCCTAATGCGCCCCCTGCTCGTTAGCCAGCGGTAAATCTCCATAACAGACGCAGGAATGCATCACCGGTTGGAACGGTAAAACTTGTCTTATTGCACCGCCAATGCAATTCAGAAAGGAAAGCTGGGACGCCATCCGTTCATCCCGACCTGTCAACTCCTTCTCAAATACTTACTTTTGCTCAAAAAATAAACAGCCTTGACGCTTATCAAATCCATCTCAGGAATACGAGGAACCATCGGGGGAAAACCGGGGGATGGATTCAACCCGCCCGATATTGTGAAGTTTGCCTCAGCCTTTGGAACATGGCTGAAAGGAAAATCAAAAAGCAAAAAAGTAGTGATTGGCAGGGATGGGCGAATTTCCGGAGCGATGGTGAAAAATCTTGTTACCGGTGCCTTGCAGGCGGCAGGACTGAACGTGGTGGATTTGGATTTATCCACTACGCCCACCGTGGAAATTGCCGTTCCCGAAGAAAAGGCAGCGGGCGGGATTATTATTACCGCAAGTCATAATCCCAAAGAATGGAATGCCCTGAAGCTTCTGAATGAGCGCGGTGAATTCATCTCGGCTAAAGACGGTGAGGAGGTCTTAAGCATCGCAGCAAGGGAAACATTTGATTTTGTCGGTGTCAACCACCTCGGCACCGTTGAGCGTAATGATTCCTACATAGACCGCCACATCGAAAAAATTCTGAAAATTCCGCTGGTGGATACAAATGTGATTCGCGAAAGAAAATTTAATATAGTGGTTGACTGTGTGAATTCAACGGGCGGCATTGCCGTTCCCAGACTGCTCCAGTCGCTGGGCGTAGCCAATATTATTAAAATGTATTGCGAGCCTGACGGGAAGTTTCCGCACAACCCCGAGCCGCTGCCTGAGAATCTCTACGAAATCAGCAAGACAGTGAAAAAGCAGAAAGCCGATTTAGGGATTGTTGTTGACCCGGATGTTGACCGCCTTTGCTTTGTGATGGATGATGGCAGCATGTTTGGCGAGGAATATACGCTGGTGGCAATTGCCGATTATGTTTTGCAGCACAAAAAGGGAAACACCGTCAGCAATCTTTCCTCCACCCGCGCGCTGCGCGACATCACCGAGAAACATAAAGGAAGATATTTCGGTGCAGCTGTGGGGGAGGTGAACGTAGTGGAAAAGATGAAAGAAGTGAAAGCCGTTATTGGCGGGGAAGGCAACGGTGGCGTGATTTATCCGGAACTGCACTACGGCCGGGATGCGCTCGCTGGAATCGCGCTGTTCCTGACGTTTCTGGCAAAATCAAAGAAATCTATTTCACTCATGCGAGCACAGTATCCCAATTATTTCATGTCAAAAAACAAGGTGGTGCTTTCGCCTGAAATCAACGTGGATGAAGTACTTGCGAAGATGCGTGAAAAATACAAAAACAATCCCCATACCACCGTTGACGGGCTGAAGATTGATTTCGAAGAGAACTGGGTGCATTTGCGCAAATCCAACACCGAACCGGTAATCCGCATCTATGCCGAGAGCCCCCATGCGAGCACGGCCGAAAATATCGCAAAGAAAATAATGAGGGACATAAAAGAACTGGTAAAGACCTGAAGAAATTTACCGGATGCCGCAAAGTCACCGGATGAAATAAAAATCATGCGAATTTATCTTGATAATGCAGCCACTACTCCCGCAGCTCGGGAAGTAGTGGAAGCGATGCTCCCGTATTTTGCAGAAAAATTCGGCAACCCGTCATCCATCCATCAATATGGCAGGGAAGCCAAAGCTGCGATTGAAAAGGCAAGGAAAAGCATCGCTCGCATGCTGAATGCAGCGCCTGCTGAAATCATCTTCACTTCAGGCGGAACGGAGTCGGCCAATATGATTATTTACGGGGCTGTTTTTGACCTGCAGGTGACGCGGCTGATTACATCCAGGATTGAGCATCATTGCGTGCTGCATACGGCTGAATCGCTTTTCAGAAGGCTGAAGGTGGAATATGTCTCGCTTGATGAAAAGGGCAGCGTTGACTACGTCCATCTCGAACAACTGCTCGCTTCAAGCGAAAAAACCCTCGTCAGCCTGATGCACGCCAACAACGAGATTGGAAACATCACCGACATCGAAAGGGTGGGGGAACTGTGCAAGAAACACAATGCCTACTTCTTTTCAGACACAGTTCAGACGATTGGACACCGCAAATTCGACTTGCAGAAAATTCACGTTCATTTCATCTCAGGCTCTGCACACAAATTTCACGGACCGAAAGGAACGGGCTTTTTATATATGCGCCCTGATGCGATGCTGAAGCCCCTGCTGCATGGCGGCTCGCAGGAGCGCAACCTGCGCGCAGGCACAGAAAACCTTCCCGGCATTATCGGCATGGAAAAAGCCATGAGCCTTGCTTACTCACGTCTTGACGATGACCAGCATTATCTTGCTGAACTGAAGAATTATTTTTATCAAAAGCTGAAAAATGAATATCCCGGTATCCGCGTGAACGGTGATTTTGACAACAGCCTGCCTAAAATCCTGAACGTTTCCTTCCCGCCCAGCACAATGGGCGACTATCTTGTTCAGAATCTCGACATCAGCGGCATTGCCGCATCAGCGGGAAGCGCTTGCGCCTCCGGCTCAGTGTCAGGCTCGCACGTGCTGAAGGTGTTGAATGTGCCGGAAAACAGAAGCTCGGTTCGTTTCTCCTTTTCACGCTACACACGCAAAGACGAGTTGGATGCCGTTCTGGCTAAACTGAGGGACATGATGACGGTGGGAACGTAAATGATTTGCCGAAACCTGGTAGCGCTGTATTTGTCTGACATAAAAATAACAACCTAAAATTTCTTGATGTACATTTTTTTTGTTTGGATTAAAAACGGAACTGCCGGAGTTTCTTCCCGGCAGCTTCCCTTTGCTGCAGGTGTGCAGGGTTGTTACTCTTTCACTGCTTTTCCGATGAAGGAGCCT
>DATLYB010000371.1:0-2042 GCA_035575215.1 Chitinophagales bacterium | reverse complement strand
CCGCCAGCAGCGCCCTGGCACGGTGGGCTATTTCGGCTGCCGCACGGATGTCGGAAATGCGCAGCGAGGGATTGGTGGGCGATTCCAGCCAAATGATTTTCGTCCGGGAGGTCATAGCAGCGCGCACCTTATTCACATCGGTGGTATCCACGTAATTCACGCTGATGCCGAAATGGTCATAAATCTGATTGAACAGCCTGTAGGTGCCGCCATAAATATCATCAACGGCTACGATTTCATCCCCGCTCTTCAGCAGTTTAACTACTGCGTCTATTGCCGCCACACCGCTTGCAAAGGCATAGGCGGAATGCCCGTTTTCCAGTTGGGCTAAAATGTTTTCAAGCGCCAGGCGGGTGGGATTGCTGGTGCGTGAATAATCGAAGCCCCGGGTGACGCCCGGCAGCTCGTGCACAAACGTGGCAGTTTGGTAAATCGGCACAGATACTGCGCCCGTTAATTCATCAGATGGAATGGAATGCAGGATTTTTGTTTCTTCCCTCATACGTTTTTTGATTTTAGGCTTACCAAGGACCGGCAGCGGGAAGAAACCATTTGTCTGAAAACAAAAAAATCTCTCCCGACAAGTCAGAAGAGATTTGAAATTTGTTCGCGTTGCGAAGGTTATCTCCGGAATCTCATGACTTATCTTCGTCCGGTATTTCCGGACCAGGAATTAGCACCATTCTCCGGCTTCTTCCTAAGCCACGGAGCGGTTGCTAAGGTTTCGAAGGGCCTTTCCCTCCACCTTTCTGGATAAGCATTTTTAAAGAACCGGGGCAAAGATAAAGCAACAATTTTGAATTGTTCAACTTCTCCGGAAAATTTTTTCCAATGGGTGGGCTAAGTCCTATTTTGAGGTGCCGGAAAAATTCTCAAGCCATGTTTTAACCGGAAGTACGCGGATAATTTGTGTCACCCCTTCGGGGTTTCTGTTGTCACAGAAAACTTTACTCTGTATAGAGTAAATGATAGCTGAATAACCATGAAATCCCGAAAGGATGACATAAATTATCTGAATGCAAGAAAGAAATCTGGTAGGTTAGTCAAGGATGCTTGATTTCCGTGCAGCAATTAAAAAAGTCAGGTCTGGCACCTGAAAAATAGAACTTAGCCGCCATCCCGTGCTCTGAAAATTTTGAAATGCGCGGTTTTTGAGGAAACTTCAGAAAGTATTACCTTTGCTATCCTTTTTAAAAAAACAAAAAATTGATTTATACGGGTACGAAAGCAAAACCCGGATGACTATGTTTTTTTTAACCCTTAAAAACTGACTCTTGGCAAACACAGAACAGGAAAAACCTACCGCAGAAATCACCGAGGCAGAAAGCGCGCCTGCCGCCACTCCGGCACAGCCCCCCCGTCATGATGATTTTGACTGGGAATTGGGAAAAAGAAGCGTAGCTGTTTACTCCGAAGAAGAAAAGCAGAATCTTGAAAAGCTCTACGAGAAGACCCTCACCACCGTCAATGAAAATGAAATAATTAAAGGCACTGTCGTGGGCATCACCAAAACGGACGTAGTGCTCAACGTGGGCTTTAAATCAGATGGGCTGGTGCCGATTTCAGAATTCAGGGATTTGGAAGAGCTGAAGCTGGGCGATGAAGTGGAAGTTTACGTGGTGGATAAGGAAGATTCGAAAGGACACCTCGTGCTGTCAAGAAAGAATGCCAAACTGATGCGCGGCTGGGAAAAAATCGTCAACGCTTACAACACCGGAGAAGTTGTTACCGGGCATATCATCAGCAAAACCAAGGGCGGTCTTATCGTGAACGTGTTCGGTCTGGAAACCTTCCTGCCCGGCTCGCAGATTGACGTGAAGCCCATTACCGACTATGATTCCTATGTGGGCAAGAAGATGGAATTCAAGGTGGTGAAAATCAATGAAGCCATCAAGAATGCCGTGGTGTCGCACAAAGCGCTTATCGAAAGCGACCTTGAATCCCAGCGCATGGATATCATTTCCAAACTGGATATCGGGCAGGTGCTGGAAGGCACCGTGAAGAACATCACCGATTTCGGTGCCTTCATTGACCTGGGCGGC
>DATLYB010000370.1:0-2078 GCA_035575215.1 Chitinophagales bacterium | reverse complement strand
CACGCGTATCATGTCGCAGGCGGTTTCAGCCACTTCAGTCTGCTGTGTAAGCGCCTCTTGTCCCACGGTGGAGAAAGTGTATTTGGGCAAACCGTTATTAGTGCCGTCAGCGATGAATCTGCGATAAGGTGTGTTCACGCGCAGCCTGATTCTGACATCGGTGGGAATGATGGGATTTCCCTGCGCGTCATATTGCCATTTGTAGCCTTCCTCCAACTCAGCCATCGAAACCCACATGATTTTGCTGTACACCCGGTCATTCAGATAACTCTGCCTTACTGATGAAGTAATGGTAGAATCCCGGTTGAAATATTTGAGCATGTCTTTTTGTATCTGCCTGCCTTCATCATACCTTGTATTCATCACATAAATATAATGCTTGCCGCCAAACAGCGGCTCGCTGACGAAAATCGGGCTTAGCTCATTGGTGGTGGGATTCCATTTCATATCCCTGCCGTTTTCGCCAATCAGCCATGAATCTTCCCCGAACATCAGATTGAGCCGTTCGCCTGTTTCTACATTGATGGCATATCCGGGAAACCAAGAGCGACCCGTATCGGGCAATTGCTGATTGACGCCTGTTTCGTAAAACCCATTGTAATTCCATGAATGATGCATCCGGATATGTCCCTTCCACGCGCGATTTTCCGTCACCGAACTGTCTTCACCTAATTCCACCACCACGCAATGCGTCCACTTGCTCTTATCGTTGGTGATGTAAATGTCAACGCTTTGCAAATTGTGGAGGGAGTTTTCAGTGATTTGGAAAATATTGGATGGGGTGAAGGTTCTCCTGTATTTCCATGGAAATGCCGGACCGTATGAGTAAGGGGTGCGCCACTTCGGAGGGGATGAGGTGGTAAGCTCTCTGTTGACCCAGTTAGTTGCCAAACTATAGGGCGCCCAGGTGCCTTCTATCACATCAGCGAAAACGGAGTTGGGGTCATAGAAAACGGTGGTGCTGCGGTCTCCCGTGCTCACGGTGTACTTGTGGTCGTCAAAAAATCCCAGCAGCTCATCATTTTCACCGCCACTGTATTGCCCTGACCTAATCCAGTTCACGGGTGTGAAGGTAAACTCATCTTCCACACCGGTTAGCCATCTCTTTTCGGGGTCTTTAAACTCCATGGTTCCTTCGATGAAGCCATTGGCAGGAATATAGCCTGCCAAATTCTGAACGGGCATCGGGTAGTCGTCAGGCGCTTTGCCCGGTAAGTTTACCTGCCGCACCTGAATGGATATTCCATAATCCTGAATCAACTGCTCGTTCAAATCAGAAATGTTCTTGTCGGCAAAAACCACCGTTCCTCCGTTGGGCGGTACTGTGTTAATCTCCAGCTTCCAATATGCCTGCGGTGTCAGGTAAGTGGTATCTTTTACTCCGCGGATAAAGAGGGTATCGAGCACCGAAGTATCAATCATGGAGAAAATGAAATCAGCGGTTTTCACTTTCATCGGGTCATATATCTTTACGTCAATCGGTCCCATCCTCTCCTCGTATTCAATGTCGCCATAGAAATAGCTGGAACTATTCATGATGTTGTCAACGGATTCCTGTGTTAACTCAAGATTCCAGCCGCCATTGCCTGTGCCGTCCTTGCGGGTGATTTTCACTCCATCGCCATAATCTGAGTTCAGGGTGGTTCCTCCGCGTGGCGCCTCCCATTTATGGGGAATGGCTGAGTAAATCTTGAAATTCTTCCTGCCCTGCAGATAAGGCTGCTTTTGCCCGCCTTCAAAAGCGCGCAGCGGATTGTAGGTTTTGTAATCGTTGAACGCATACGCCACTGCAGCGAAATAATAGGTCTTGTGATTCACCAGCGTTTTGGAGCCGGTGGCAAACTGGTCTTCGATGATGCTGAAACTGCGGCTGATGCCGAGGTTATTGCCGTCAACCATCAGTTGGGGCACGTCAGCACCCAGTGATTGGTCGAAGGTGAAATTTACCAGCTTATCCACGTTGTTCCGCAAATCAACCTGCGCAATCAGGCGGGCTTTGTTGACGTCAAACAACTCCTGTACGCTCACCTGCGCATTCTTCAACTGGTAAATCTTGTATCCTTCGAATTTATAAGTGG
>DATLYB010000369.1:0-15351 GCA_035575215.1 Chitinophagales bacterium | reverse complement strand
CATCGTTGGTGCATAAGTCTCCGTCATCGCAAGGCACAGGTGTGAATACGCAGTTACCGTTCAAGCATCCGTCATTTGTACAGAGGTCGTTGTCGCTGCAGGTGATTGGCGGATGTACGCAAGCGCTGTTAACACAGGAATCCACAGTGCAAAGATTGTTGTCGTTGCAATCCATCGTATCGCAGGGGTCAATGCAATTGGGGATAATAAAGTGATAACAATTGGCATTGAGACAACTGTCATTGGTGCAGGGATTATAATCCTCGCAGACAATCGGCTCAAAAACGCAGGTCCCTCCAATGCAGGTGTCGCGTGTGCACAGGATACCGTCACTGCATAACTGCTGGTGGTGGATGCAAACACCGCCCTGGCAGAAATCAGAAGTGCAGGGGTCGCCATCGTCCAGTTCGCACAGGGGCAGGAAAACGCATGAACCATTGTCGCAGAAGTCATCGGTGCAATCGTTGTGGTCATTGCAGGTGATTTGCACGTGGAAGCATTGTCCGAGCCCGCAGGTATCAAACGTGCACGGGTCGCCATCATCCAGCGGACAATAGGGAGTAAAGATACAAGCGCCATTAATGCAGGTGTCGCTCGTACAGGTGGTGCCGTCATCGCAGGTCTTTTGGATATGCAGGCATTCGGCATTTACGCAGGAGTCAATCGTGCAGGGGTTATTGTCATCCAAAACGCAATTCGGAGCGGAGATACAGGTGCCATTATCGCATGCATCATCCGTGCAGGAATTGCCGTCATCACAGTTGATTAAGAAGTTGACGCATTGCCCGTTGATGCAGGTATCGGTGGTGCAGACATTGCCATCACTACAGTTGAATGCTGTGAACACACAACTTCCACCGACACAGGCATCCTGCGTGCAGGGGTCATTATCATCGCAAATAAGAGGTTCCCGAGGGCACTGTCCGTTCAAGCAATATTCTGTGGTGCAGGAATCGCCATCATCCGGACAAACAACCGGCTGGTACACGCAGATGCCGTTATCACATGAATCAATTGTGCATAAGTCGTTGTCATTGCAATCCTTTGGGATATGCAGGCATTGCCCATTTATGCAGGTGTCAAGGGTGCAGGCGACACCGTCATCCAAAACGCACAAAGGCTCAAACACACAGTTGCCGTTATCACAGAAGTCGTTAGTGCAGGAAATATTGTCATTGCAAACCAGCGGGTGGTGGGTGCACTGTCCTCCAAGACAATCATCCGCGGTGCAGGGGTCTGAGTCTTCACAATCAATAGGCTGGTTAACGCAATTGCCGAGCGTGTCGCAGAAATCAGTAGTGCAGAGGTCGCCATCATCGCAATCTTTGGGAGTGTGCAGGCACGTGCCGCTCACACAAATATCATCCGTACAGGGGATAGTATCAGGCAAACAAACGGGTTGATGAATGCACACTCCGGTTGGGTCGCAGGAGTCTGCAGTGCAGGCGTCATTATCGTTACAATCAATGGTGATGAAGAGGCATTGCCCGTTCACGCAGGTGTCGCGGGTGCATGCCACTGCATCATCACAAACCATTGACTGGTGAACACAATCGCCATTACCGTCACAGAAATCGGTAGTACAGTCATCGTTATCGTCACAATCTTTGGGAATAAACGCGCACAGTCCGCTTACGCAACTGTCAACCGTGCAGAGGTCACTGTCATTACAGGAAACAGGCTGACGGATGCAATCTCCGTTACTGTCGCAGAAGTCGGTAGTGCAGGCATTGTTGTCGTTGCAATCTTTGGGCATGAACGCACACAGTCCGCTTATGCAGCTATCACGGGTGCAGAGCTCAAAATCATCACAGATAACAGGCGAATGAATACAATTACCATTCGTGTCACAATCATCCAACGTGCAGGCATCGCCATCATTGCAATCAAGGGTGATATGGAAGCACTGTCCGTTTACACAGGTGTCGTTTGTACACGGGTCGCCATCGGAGCAGTCAGCAGGAATATGAACGCACCCGCCTGCCAGGTCGCAGGAATCGGTTGTACATGCCTCCGCGTCATCACAATTTATGGGAAGATGGAGGCATTGCCCGTTGGCGCAGGTATCATTGGTACACGGGTCGCCATCGTTACAATCAAAGGGAACGTGCACGCATCCGCCTCCCGTATCACAGGAGTCAACCGTGCAGGCATTTCCGTCATTGCAGTTGCGCGCCTGGTGTTGACACACACCGTTCAGGCAGTAATCGTTTGTACAGGAATCTGAATCATCACAGAAGAATGCATCCTGGTAGATGCATAGGCTGTCAACGCAATCTTCAATGGTGCAGAGGTCATTGTCATCGCAATCAGTGCTGTCATTGCAGGCACATATCTGGATATGGCGGCAAACTCCATTTTCGCAAAAATCAAAAGTACATGAGTCACCGTCATCAAGATTGCAGACCAAGGTAAATTCACAAATGCCGTTATTGCAGGTGTCGCTGGTGCACAGGTCGTTGTCATTGCATACAATGGGTTCGTGGAAACAGGTTCCTCCCACGCAGTAATCATTGGTACACAAGTCCGAGTCAGCACAGTTAATTGCAGTGAAAACGCAACTCCCGTTGCTGCACGAGTCAGCCGTGCAGGCGTTTCCGTCATGGCAAGTCACCGGGTCGTGAAAACATTGGGCATTCAGGCAATAATCAATCGTGCAGGCATCTCCGTCATCAATCGTGCAAACAGGCAGGTTGAGGCAGTTGCCGAGCGTGTCGCAGCTATCGGTGGTGCAATTATCTCCATCATTGCAGTCTTTGGCGGGATACAGACACTGCCCGTTCACACATTGGTCAAGGGTGCAAGGGTTGTTATCATCCGCGCAGTGGGGAGCGTATATGCAATTTCCGCCATTGTCGCAGTCGTCATCCGTACAGGCATCGCCATCATTGCAATTTTTGGGAGGATACAGACACTGTCCGTTCACACATTGGTCA
The DNA here is from genome assembly GCA_035575215.1 of Chitinophagales bacterium. GTDB lineage: Bacteria > Bacteroidota > Bacteroidia > Chitinophagales > CAIOSU01 > DATLYB01. Next base: position 12,415 of record DATLYB010000369.1, on the reverse strand, counting down.
ATCGTGCAGGCGTTTCCGTCATCGGCACAATGCGGAGTATGGACGCAATCTCCGTTCAGGTCGCAATCATCATCCGTACAGGCATCGCCATCATTGCAATTTTTGGGAGGATACAGACACTGTCCGTTCACACATTGGTCAAGGGTGCAGGGGTCACCATCATCAATGCAAACGGAAAAGTGAACGCAATTACCGGACGTATCACACGCATCGTTGGTGCAGGCATCTCCATCATCGCAATTTTTCAGAGGATAGAGGCATTGTCCGTTCATGCATCGGTCAACGGTGCATGAATCCGCATCGCTGGGACAATGGGGTGAATGAACGCAATCACCATTCAAATCGCAGGCATCATCGGTGCAGGCATCATTATCATTGCAATTTTTGGAAGGATACAGGCATTGTCCGTTCACACATTGGTCAAGGGTGCAGGGGTCACCATCATCAATGCAAACGGAAAAGTGAACGCAATTACCGGACGTATCACACGCATCATTGGTGCAGGCATCCCCGTCATCGCAATCTATCGGGATGTGGAGGCATTGTCCGTTTATGCAAAAATCATCAGTGCAGGGATTATTATCATCCAGGAAACAAACCGTGTCATTGACACACAAGCCGAGGCTGTCGCAAAAATCATCGGTGCAGGAATAGTTGTCATTGCAATCTGCCGGAATATGCAGGCAGGTGGCATTCAGGCACTGGTCATCCGTGCACGGGTCATTATCATTCAGCACACAGGTGGGCTGATGGATGCAGATGCCGCTGCCGCTGTCGCAAAAATCGTTAGTGCATGAATTAAGGTCATTACAATTTTTGGGAACATACACACAGGCACCGTTGGAGCATTGGTCAATGGTGCAGGGGTTCCCGTCATTGCATAAAGGAGCATAAACACAAATTCCGTTGCTGCAGGAATCCGTTGTGCACGGATTGTTGTCGTTGCAGTTTTTAGGGGTGTGGAGGCATTGTCCGTTCAGACAAGTGTCATTAGTGCAGGCATTCCCGTCATCTACGATGCACACAGGCTCATTAAAGCACGTACCGTTCTGACAAAAGTCGCGCGTGCAGGGATTTCCGTCATTGCAATTTTGCGGAGTATGCACGCAGGTGCCATTCACGCATTGGTCGGTGGTGCAGGCGTCCCCGTCATCCAAAACACAAGACGGAACATTGAAGCAGGTACCATTCTGGCAGAAATCCTGCGTGCACGTATTGACATCGTCACAGTTTCTCTGAATGTGCACGCACTGCCTGTTCACGCAATAATCGTCCGTACAGGGATTTCCGTCATCCATGACGCATACAGGCTGATAAACACAATTGCCTCCCTGACAGAAATCATTGGTGCAGGCATTGCCGTCATTACACACCATTGGTGTCCGTACGCATTGCCCGTTCACGCATTGGTCAATCGTGCAGGGATTGTTATCAGCGCAATTGCGCGGAGTGAACACACAACTGCCGTTTACGCAGGCATCAGAGGTGCAGGGGTTCTGGTCGTTGCAAATAATAGCCTGATTGATGCACTGCCCGTTGACCTGACAAAAATCTTCGGTGCACGGATTGTTGTCCTCACAGGCATAGCGGTGGGAACATCCGCCCTGGCACTCATCAATAGTGCAGGGGTTGCCATCGGAGCATGTAAGCGTCACATCAGCCGTATCGGAACAGCCCTGAAAGTTGGTAGCGACAATGTGATAATTTCCCAATGAGATATTATTCCACGTAAACGAAGAGCCTTGCTGGTAGCTCCAGGATTGTAAAAATGAACTGTAGTCATTTACATACAAATAGGCGAACCATTGGTTGCCGCATGTCAGCGCAGAAATATCGCCTGTAATGACATTGTTATCACATCCATTTATGGTTTTCTGCACGTTTTGGATAGTCACATGACAGGCAGGGCCCGAAGCTACATTAACGTTCACGTTCGTAGTGCAAGCACCTCCGTCAGTCGCCTGGATACGGTAAGTGCCAGCGGTAAGATTGTTCCATAAAATAGCAGAACCCTGGTTGAACGACCAGGTATTGACTATCGCATTCACATCGTTGAACAGAGTAGCCGACCATGCCCCATGGCAGGTGAAAGCGTTAATCTGGGCATTAATCGAACCGTCATTGCATCCCTGAACAGAAGTAGGAGAAGAAGCAGGATTAACAATCTGAATGCTGCAAGGCTGCCCCGCCCCGACAGTAATTGTGGTTCTGTCTTCACAGCCTGCAAAGTTGGTTGCCACAAACTCATAGGTGCCTGCAGGAATATTTTGCCATAATACCGCACTGCCTTGGGTATATGACCAGCTTGCCCGGATGGAATTGACATTGTAGTACAAAAAAGCGTCCCACGATGAATTACAGGTTCCGTAACTTACCTGAGCCGATACGATTCCGTCATTGCATCCCACCACGGTATTGGAAGTCACCTGAAGTCCGTTGATTTCAAGGGAGCAGTTGTGAATGCAATTTCCACCGCTGCAATAGTCGTTCGTGCATGGGTTGTTGTCATTGCAATTTACCGACACAGGATTCAGGCAAGTTCCGCCACTGCAGATATCCGAAGTGCAGGGGTCATTGTCATTGCACGCTCTTGGCGCTGCCTGGCAGGTGAATAAGCTGCCGCAATAATCAATGGTGCACGGATTTCCGTCATTACATTGACTGTTGCTGGTGCATTGAAAGGTCGGAACCAAGCACCAGCCGTTGATAGTGCCTTGGTCAAGCGTTTCATAGTCTTGAACAAAAAGCGTCCATGTTCCCTGAATTGGCTGACCATCAAATGCCGACAAGCTCGAAAACGGAATGGTAAAGGCAGTTGGCGGACAAGAAAGGGGGCTGCCTTCATCGTCAAATTCAGTAACCACGTTATCCTGACAACCGCAGGAAGTACCGCTAAAAAGGGTTACGCTTGCACCCCAAGGGCTTACAAGCCAAATATCAATGTCATAGATGCAGGAGTGGTAAATAAATACTCTTACATTCAGGTCAGTGATTACGCCCGGACCGGGGTGAGTAATTGAACTGGAGGTGGTTTGTCCATCAAAAATTGGAACGTCCTGACTTTGGCACGCAATGGGAAAGTTCTGCGCCCAGGAACTCTGAAACAACAGAATGGAGCACAACAGAAGCAGGCTCTTGACCACCATCGCTCCGTTGTTTTCGTTTTGCAACTGAAAATTACAAGGCGCCTTCCATGCAGGAAATGGGTTTCTTTTCATGACCAGAAACTAAATCATTATGTAACTATATGGCAAGAATACTCCTTTCCTGCCTTACTTGGCAATAACTGCACTATAATACTAAATCCATTCCAAACAATAAAGAGGGAATTTACGAAAAACATGGAAAAAAGAATCTCATGTTGGAAGAATGTGAATAAGTTGAAAAAATGAAATTGCGGATATTGAGCGGCTTGCCGGTCCTATCCGTAAGCGGGGAGGGTTATTCCGTATTTTTGCAGTCTTGTTTATGCCCGAAATGTTGCCCTACGTCAGTTTTGTCATTGCCGGGAGGAATGACGATTATGGCGGTGATTTCAATGAACGGCTTTCCAACTCTATCATTCAGCTTGCTCATCTGGCGGAAAAATTCAGACTCCCGGCTGAGTATGTCATAGTCAACTACAATCCCATTGCAGAAAAAAAACCTTTATCGGAAGCGATTTGCTGGCCTCAGAACCGGAAGCATCTCCGTATCCGGATTATCACCGTCTCGAATGCTGTTCACCGGCAGAATGAAAATCCCCAGATAAGAAAGCCGCTCCCTTTTTATGAATATGTTGCCAAGAATGCCGGTATCCGCAGGGCAAAAGGAGAGTACATTTGCGCAGCCAATCCGGATATCATTTTTCACCCGGAAATCATCCGGTGGCTGAGTAAAAAACCGCTCAAAAAAAACTGCTATTACCGCACGGACCGCTGTGACTTCAAAAAGCCGGCAACACCTCCCCCACCCGACCCGGCTGATTACATGGAATGGCTGAAACCCCGCATCTACCGCACCTTTCTGAAGGGGAACCACTACGACACGCAACTGCCTTTGGGACTAACGCTTCCCGTCCTGCGGATTTACAACTGCGGTTTGCTGAAATTAGAACTGCTCTTCAGCCGATACCCTGCGCTGGGGAATGCTTTCTGCTGGGAGATAAACTTCCATAATGCCGAGTATCGCTACCATTGCAACGTAAGCGGTGACTTCATGCTGATGCACCGCGACCATTGGCATCATTTGCACGGCTACCCCGAAAATACCTATATCGCCCTTCATACCGATGCCCTCTTTGTTGTCGCTGCTGGCATCAGCGGGTTGAAGGAGCATGTGCTGCGCTGGCCCCTGTTCCATCAAGACCACCAAAGGCGGTATGATGCGCAGAAAGACGAATTCAGTCCGGTACTGAGGCAGGCTTATTTATTTTTTCAGGACGAAGCGCAGAAAATGATTGCGGAAAAGAAAACGAAAATTTACAACCCTGACAACTGGGGATTGGCTGATTTTCGCCTCGAGGAAACAGAATTCTAAAGAATGCCTTCTTCTTCACCTTACCACCTCAGCATTGTATTGGTTGCCCGCAACGACAATTATAGCGGTGACTTTAATGAACGCCTTCACAATTCCGTTCACTGGCTTTCTCATTTCATCGAAAAATACCAACTGCCTTCTGAACTGATTATCGCTGATTATAACCCCGTTCCCGAAAATCAGCCATTGCGCCAGATGCTGCAATGGCCGCAAAACAGAAAGTATCTTTCCATCCGGCTGCTGCATATCCCGCATGAAATCCATCAAAGACTGATTCATCCGGCCATCAGGAAAACAGTGCCCTTGTTTGAATTCAATGCCAAGAACATGGCAATCAGAAGGGCGAAAGGCGAATACATCCTCAGTACCAATGCCGACATCATTTTCCATCCATCCATCATCAAATTCATTTCAAAAAAAATTCCTCAAAAAAATTGCTACTACCGCACCGACCGGTTTGACTTCAAAAAAATTGACGCTTATGATTTCACCCATCCTTACCGGACGCTTGAAAAAATTCAGCAAAAGGTTTTCCGCATCATGCTCAAGGGCTACGGCTACCATCTGAAAGGGAAAGGTGAAAACTTCTTGGAAGAAAAATTAATTCGCCTCAGAAACAAATGGCGTATTTTTTTGGATTTGAATCTGGTAAAAATTGAAAAGCTCGCCATTCAGTGGAAGATGAACATCACCTATGATGCATTTGCGCAGAAATACCACACCCATTGCAGCGGTGACTTTATGCTGATGCACCGCCACCATTGGTTCGACCTGCGCGGTTATCCCGAAGACACCTACATCTCCACACACTGCGATGCGATTTTCACCGTAATGGCAGGTGTTTCCGGTTTGAAGGAAAAAATATTACCCTGGCCCATTTATCACCAAGACCATGAAAGGCGCTATAAAGCAGATTTTGACGAAACCAGATACGAGAAAGAGATAACCGACATGTTCAAACGATTTATGCAGGACAGCCGGGAAATGGAAACTGCCGGAAAACCCAAAATCGTCAACCCTGCCGATTGGGGTTTTGCTGCAGAGAATTTCCCCGAAACCCTCATTTAGCTTGGTTTTTTTCCGAAATTTGCTGACTTTATTAGGTTTCATGGTTTACATTATTCGGGTTCTTACGCTCAACGGATAAAGCTCAATACTCTAAATTCCAAACTCTAAACTTTCTATGGAAACAATCGGCATAATCGGCATCGGCAAGATGGGATTATGTTTTGCGCTCAACCTTGAACGAAGCGGATTCCGTGTCATCGGAATGGATATTGACCCCTCTTATGTCAATGAGATTAATAACCGGACCTTTCATTCTTCCGAACCACAGGTTAGCGAACTGCTGAAAGCATCCATTAACTTCTCAGCCACCACCGACCTTAAAACCATCATTGATGGAACTAACATTATTTTCATTGCCGTTGCCACTCCGACATCCGATGAAGGTTACGACCACTCTCAGGTTGACAGCGTTCTGGAACGCATTATATCGTTCGGCAAGCAGCCCCTCCGGAAGCATCTGATTATCGCCTGCACCACCATTCCCGGCTATTGCGACCAGGCAGCCGCTAAAGTAGCTCCTTTCAACATCTCCCTCAGCTACAACCCGGAATTTATTGCACAAGGCAGTATTATCCATGACCAGCAATACCCTGACCAGGTGCTGATTGGCGAAGCCGATAAAAATGCCGGTGACGCCATCGAAGGTATCTACAGACGAATGACGAAGAGCAATCCCCGCTTTTGCCGCATGAGCCGGCTCAGTGCTGAAATATGCAAACTGGCAACCAACTGCTACCTTACCACAAAAATTTCATTTGCCAATGCAATTGGCGATTTGGCTATACTGGCAGGCGCTGAGCCTGAAAAAATCCTGAACGCCATTGGCGCTGACAGCCGCATCGGTGACAAGTATCTGAAACACGGATACGGCTTCGGAGGTCCCTGTTTTCCGCGCGACAACAGGGCGCTGAGGTTGTTTGCCGACAAAATCGGCTATGAACTGCTCATCAGCCAGGCGACTGATAAAACCAATGCTTACCATCTTGACTTCATGCTCCGGCAATGGATGAAAAATCACGAAGACAGCAAAGAAATCGTATTTGATTATGTTACCTACAAACCGGGCTCTGTGATATTGGAAGAATCCCAGCAGTTGGCTCTTGCCGTCAAGCTGGCCCATGCCGGAAAAAAAGTGAGAATACGCGAACGAAAGCCCGTGATTAAGGAAGTGAAAAAAATATACGGTGATTTGTTCCTCTATGAAGAGCGAAGCTGAAATTTTCTATTTCCTTGTCTTCTTGACAGAATGAACCGGCTGCCCACCGGAACTTACATTCCTTCAGAATGTTTTAATTGTAAATTCAAAAGCATGAAGGGCAGCCGAGTGATAATTTTCATTTCATTGTTTTCATCTTGCTTTACCGGCTGCAGCCAAAACGTAACGACCATGAACACCGAACATCCTGTAAATCCCTACTATTCAAGAACAGACACCCACCGGCTTGACCTTCCCGATTCCGTTTGGAAACAAATACTGCCAGAAGATGTTTACCGCATCGCCCGGAAGAAAGACACCGAGCATGCGTTCACCGGTAAGTATTGGAATTTTGAAGGAATCGGCACTTACTATTGTGCAGCGTGCGGTAACCCGCTGTTCCGCTCAGATGCGAAGTTTGCCAGCCACTGCGGCTGGCCCAGCTTCTTTGAAATACTGCGGGAGAACAGCGTAAGCTATGAAGAAGACTATTCCTACGGGATGCATCGGACGGAGGTGTTATGCGGACGCTGTGGCGGACACTTGGGCCACCTATTTGATGACGGACCGCCTCCCACCGGGCTGCGCTACTGCATCAATTCGGTAGTGCTGGATTTCGAAGGAAAATGAATAACGTGGAGCTGGCGGGATTTGAACCCGCGTCCAGTCAAGATGCCGATATAACGACTACATGCTTAGCTGTCTGTTATTTTTAGGCAACGGCTGCTGAAACAGCTCACCGAACCGCCACCCGAGCTCCGTTTTACGTCTGATGCACCGGAGCGAATGCACCACACGACCCGATATGTCTGGTGCTCATTCACAAGCCTGTCGGGCGAAACCTGTGATGAACAGGCACTTACCCGCCTTAGGCGGATTAAGCAGCCATGGCGTAGTTTACTTCGCCATTTAAAAATTGCGCGCATTGAGATTAACGAGCCAATTGCACCAATGCTCGGCATGCCGCTGTACCGTCATTCATGCTGTCAATTCCGGTCAGCCCCATAAATTTCAATGAACTAAATCACTGTGATAATACGAATGTAAAGATAAAAGTTCCGGTTGAACAGCTTCAGATGCCCAAGCCATGTTTAGAAATTTGTTACACACTATTCGTTAATGATATGGAATTTCGTGGTGAATGAAAATCGGGATTATCAGAGAGGGGAAAATTCCACCCGACTCGCGCGTGCCGCTTGCACCAAAGCAATGTCGTTTGCTGAAAGAAAAATATCCGGAGGTCGAAATAAAAGTCCAGTCCTCTGAAATCAGATGTTTTTCCGACCGGGAATTCCGTGAATACGGAATTCCCGTAGTGCAGGACGTCAGCGATTGCGACATCCTGCTGGGCGTAAAAGAGGTGCCCCTGTCCCAGCTCATTCCCAACAAGACCTATCTTTTTTTTTCACACACTATCAAAAAGCAGCCCCACAACAGAAAGCTGCTGCAGGAAATCATCAAAAAGAAAATCAGGCTGATTGATTACGAATGCCTTACCGATGAGAAAGGAATCCGTGTGATTGCCTTCGGAAGATGGGCAGGAATCATTGGCGCGCATAACGGACTGTACGCGTGGGGAAGGAAAACCGGAAAGCTTTCTTTGAAGCGCGTCATCGCCTATAAAGATTTTGCAGAACTGAAAGAAGACTACAAGCGAATCATCGTTCCTCCGCTGAGAATTATTATTACAGGCGATGGAAGAGTGGCAAGCGGGGCAGTGGAAGTGATGAACCTGCTGCGAATAAAAAGAGTTTCACCCGATGATTATTTAAAGCACCCGTTTGAGGGGCAAGCCGTTTATTCGCAGCTAAGCCCGAAGGATATTTACACGCATACAGCCGGAAAACCATTCGAGCTGCAGGATTTTTTTAGCCACCCGCAGGATTATTCCTGCGATTTCAGCAAGTGGTACGGCAGCACTGATTTGATGATAAATGCCATCTACTGGGACCCGCGCGCTCCCCGGTATTTTTCGCTGGAGGAAATGAGCCGTCCGGATTTTAAAATAAAAGCCATTGCCGACATCTCCTGTGATATCAACGGCTCGGTTCCGGCAACACTGCGGGCTACCACGATTGCCGAGCCGGTGATGGGTTACGACCCATGCACGCAAAAAGAAACCCTGCCCTTTCAGCCCCATACCATTGACATCATGGCGATTGACAACCTGCCGAATGAACTGCCGCGCGATGCCTCGGAAAGCTTTGGTGAAATGATGGCAAATGTCGTGATTCCCGAACTGCTCAAACCCCGCAGTGAAATGATTGAACGGGCCACTATCGCCAAAGACGGGGCATTAACAAAGAAATTTGAATACCTGCGCGACTACGTGGAGGGGGAGTCAGCCGTCTGACAGCTAATTTCTATTTTTGAGCCAACATCCTATTCATGAACCTCGACCCTCTGACCGCCATCTCTCCTATTGACGGTCGCTACCGCAAGAAAACCGAATCGCTCTCCGAATTTTTTTCCGAATACGCTCTTTTTAAATACCGCGTCTTGGTCGAAGTAAAATACTTCATGGCGCTGAAGAAGCTCCCTTTGAAGCCCCTGAATGATTTCCCTGAAAAGAAACTTTCATGGCTGGAAAAAATGGCTGCCGACTTTTCAACCGATGACGCCCGGAGGATAAAAGAACTGGAGAAAGTCACCAATCATGACGTGAAGGCGGTGGAGTATTTTCTGAAAGAAAAATTCCGCAGCAACGGCTTGGGCACATTCAGCGAATTCATCCACTTCGGTCTTACCTCACAGGATATAAACAACACAGCCATTCCGCTCTTGTTCAAAAACGCGCTGCATGAAACGTATTTCCCCGCTTCAAAAAAAATCATCTCCCGTTTGAAAGTTCTCGCAGAAGAGTGGAGGGATATTGCCCTGCTTGCGCGCACGCACGGACAACCGGCATCACCGACACGGCTGGGTAAGGAAATCATGGTGTTTGCCGAACGGCTGGAAACGCAACTGGCACAGCTCGAAAATATCCCCCATTCGGCAAAGTTTGGCGGAGCCACCGGCAATTTCAACGCCCATTACGCGGCATTCCCCGATATTGACTGGCTGAAATTTGCCGACCGCTTTGTGAACCAAACGCTGGGTTTGCAGCGCAGCCGGTTCACCACGCAAATTGAACACTACGACAATCTTGCCGCCCAGTTAGATGCCATGAAACGCATCAACACGATTCTCATTGACTTCTGCCGCGACATGTGGACGTATATCTCGCTGGATTATTTCAAACAAAAAGTGGTGAAGAGCGAAGTCGGCTCATCGGCAATGCCGCACAAAGTGAACCCCATTGATTTTGAAAATGCCGAAGGCAATCTGGGCATCGCCAATGCAAATTTTATGCATCTCTCTGCTAAGCTTCCCGTTTCGCGGCTGCAGCGCGACCTGACTGATTCCACCGTGCTGCGCACTCTCGGAGTGCCATTCGCTCATACGCTCGTGGCTTTCCATTCGCTGCTGAAAGGACTGGATAAGGTGCTGGTGAATGTGCCTGCCATCCGCGGTGATTTGGAAAAAAACTGGCTCGTGGTGGCGGAGGGAATTCAAACCATCCTGCGAAGAGAGGGTTATCCGCAGCCGTATGAATTATTGAAAGACCTCACCCGCGCCAATGCATCCATTGACCGGAAAGCCATCCATGCCTTTATTGACAGGCTGAAAGTGCCTGACAGAGTGAAAAAAGAACTGAAGCAACTGACGCCTTTTAATTATGTGGGGAAAAATCCGAAAATGAACTAAATCCATTCGTCATTCACCCCATCCCTTCCAAATTAATTCGGATTATTCCAGCCCGTAGCTTCTCCGCACCATCTTCTCTGTAAAGGAATCCGGCAGGAAACGTTTGGCGTTCACCAGCAGCGAGCCGTTTCTTCCGGCAGCATAAAAAGGAGCCGGCTGCTTGTCATTGTTCCAGTAATTTTTCAGCAGCCAGGAAACTTTTCGCGCCACCACTTCCGGTCCTGCCGCCCGGTCCATGCTTGCCCTTCGTGCATTTTTCACTTTCTCAACGTACTGCGAATATTCGGAGCCGTCTTTAATGAAAAGCTCCGGTTCAATCGTGGTGTGAATATCCGCAGGCTCAATCACCGTCACCTTGATGCCAAACGGCATCACTTCATTGCGCAGCGACCAGGTGAAGCCCGCCAGCGCAAACTTGGATGCCACATAACCCGACTTGAACGGCACCGCAAACTTTCCCGCCAGCGAGCCGATGTTGATGATGAACCCTTGCCGCTTTTTTCTCATTTGCGGCAGGAAGCATCGGGTCAGCTCAACCAACCCGAAAAAATTCGTTTCAAACAGCGCCCGCATTTTCTCCGCCGGAATTTCTTCCACCGCGCCCATCTGGCTGATGCCCGCGTTGTTAATGAGCACGTCAATATCGCCCGCCTGCCGTGAGCACTGCAGGATGGATTCTTTTATTGAAATGTCAAGTTTCAGCATGGGAAATTCAAGCCTGCTGCTTGTATCCATAGCTTCCGGATTTCTCGATGTACCAATCACCTCACAGCCTTGTTTCAGCAGTTCAGCGCCAATCGTCCGCCCGATTCCGCGCGATGCGCCCGTGATGAGAACCTTCATTTGTGTCTGGTTTCCGGAATTGAAAAATACAAACTCCCGGAATATCTGTTGACCGAAACTTTATGAATGACAAATAAAAAATCCGGAAGCCGGGAAGAAAGCTATCTAATGCAAAAACCAATTTCGATTATCTTTATCGCCCGCTCCAAAAAAATGAAACATTTATATCTCTGGTCTGCCGCAGTGATATTGCTATCTTCCTGCAAGGATGATTCATGCGAAAAAAGCCCGTCACCGGGCATGGGCGGAAACGTGAAAGTATCAGGTTATGTTCGCCACCATAATGCCGGGATACCTCGTGCAAGCGTGTTTATCGAGTTCGGTGCGACTGAATTTCCTGGCAGCGACACCGCCCTGTATGATGCCCGCACTTCAGCCAATACTGCAGCCTATTACGAATTCACCGGGCTGAAAGCGGGTGATTATTACCTGTATTCTGTCGGTTTTGACAGTGCCATATCGCTTCCTGTAAAAGGCGGCATTCCGCTTGAAATCTGCGAGGGTGCTGAAACTGTCGGGACGAACATTCCCGTTACTGAAGATTAACTCGCGATGCGTGCTCTGCTTTATACGGTACTGTTTTCATTTTCGCTGACAGGCTGCAGGGAAGAGCAGCGTGATTACCATGGCTATCCTGATGAGGTAGGTGAAATAATCCTCAGCACCTGCGCGGTTTCGGGATGCCATAACGATGCCAGCAAAGAAGCAGCCGGAGGGCTGAATCTTGAAACATGGGACAAACTCTTCGAAGGCGGAAATGACAATGCCGTGGTCATTCCCTACCGCCCTGACCACAGCATCATGCTGTTTTTCATCAACACTGATTCCACTGCAGGTCCCGCGCTGCAGCCTACGATGCCTTTTAACGGCAATCCGCTCTCTGCGCAGCAGATACAAACCATCCGCGATTGGATTCAGCAGGGCGCGCCCGATAAAAGCGGGTTCGTAAAATTTTCAGATAATCCCGCCAGAGCAAAAATATATGTGTGCAACCAGGGCTGCGACATCGTGGCGGTACTCGACCTCGAAAGCCGCCTTATCATG
>DATLYB010000368.1:0-2168 GCA_035575215.1 Chitinophagales bacterium | reverse complement strand
TCATTGGGGATGGAGTCTATCGCGATTTCACACACGGTGAGAACCTCGCCTGAAACATAGCGTTGCCGTGCCGGAATGCTTCCGGAGTTCATGGAGTACGGAATTCCGATGGCAGCCCATGCTGAGGTATCCCAAAAGGCGGGCTTTGAGAAAAGATAATAAGTGGAATCGGGCAGGGGATAAGTTCCGGCAGGCGTAATAGTTCCTTTCACATTGTTTCCGAATTCGAAATGGCTGCTGCCGCTCATCAGATAATTTCCGTAGGGCGGGGTGGTGTTGGTGATTTCGTTGCCGACAAAATTCTGCGCGCTGGTGATGGGCGCGTTTCCGATAAATCCCATTCCGTACAATTCAGCCCTGTTGCGGAAAAAAGTGTTGTGCGGTCCTGATTGTCCCCACACATGGTCAATGATGATGTTCTGAACGATGTTGCCTTCAAACAAATTTGCAAAAGCATAATGCCCATGCAGCGAAATATCTCCTGAAAAATCGGCAATCGGCTCGCTGCGGTTCGGCTCGATGGAATAGTTATATCCGAACACATTTCCGTTGGCTCCTTCCTTCACCATCATCGCATGGCGCAGGTGGCGAAAGAAATTATTTTCAATCAGGCAGTCGCTTGCATGCTGCCGCAGGCAAACACCGTAGCCCCGCGTTCCGGAGCCGTCATAGCCGAATGAATGATGAATGTAGCATCCTGTCACCTCGATGTTTTTGCTTTGCTCAATCATGATGTGCGCACCCACGCTCTTGTCGCTCTCAACACCTTTCACCCGGCAGTTCACTGCAAACTGAAAATTGATATTGTAAACCGAATAGGTGGATGATGAATCCCGTCTGGTGATTTTCATGCATTCGATGCCAGCGTGAGTGACGGGGCGGATTCTTCTTATTTCTGCATTCAGCGCAGTGTCGAAATCAATTCTCAGCGCAGGTTCTATTTGCAAAACATTACCCGATAGGGAAATCACCTTCACGATTTGTCCTACGGATTTCTCTGCATAGCTGGCAGGCTGCGTGTCCCAACTGCCATTATCCTGCCGGATTTCGGCATACGTATTCGGAGCAAAAGAAGAGGCGTCAGCAACCGTCAGCGCTGATGAGTTTTTCTCACTGCCTGAAATGATTTTCGTGAACGGGTCAAGCACCTCATCCTGGGTGCGCGAAACGTCAATGCAGTCATTGGGCGCACCGCTCAAATGGAATATGAGCGTGGTGGAATCGGCTCCCGCTCCTTTCAGCACCACACTGTCGGGAAGTGAAATCATGGATGTGATGAGATAATATCCGGGAGGGAAATAAATCACCCCGAACCTTCCGTTCAGTGAATCAATCGCAGCCTGAACGTAAGAGTCAGCCGCAGCCGAACTGTCGTTTGGTGCGCCAAGTGACACGACATTTATTACGACAGTATCCGAACCCGGAGCAGATTCCATGCCGGCTCTGCTCCAGTCGTAGCGTCTGTCTGCGGGAATAGTCTGTGAAAATGACTCCTCTGAAAAGAATGCACTCAGCAATGCGAGAAAAAAAGCGGGACGTATCATGGCTTAGCTTGTACGCATGAGTAAGACGATGGTTATGTGCGCATCAATTGATTCGGTATGAAGATAAAAATTGTTTCTTGTTACATGTATGGAAAAATTTTACCCATGACTTAAACTTTGCCATGTACCTGTTATCTTCTTTACAGATTGCCCTCAAAAAAAGTTACAGGCTTTCATTTGGCAGCAAGGAATCTTTTTCTATTTTGGCGTAATTATTTTAACCTAAAATCTTATCATCATGAGAAAGCTATTTCAATCATGGGCAATAACAGCGGCTGTTGTGTTTGCCCTCAGCGTTCCGGCACTGGCGCAAGACCCTGTAAAGGTTGCTCCTGAAATGCACAAGGTGCTCGTTGACACCAATGGTGTTCGCATGTACATCGCTACGTTTGAGCCGGGTTCGGTAATTTCAACTCATTATCATCCCTTTCATGTGGTGTATGTATTGCAAGGCGGTGAACTAACCATCACCGATGAGAAAGGGAAGGTTACCAAAATGGCAGCCAAGGAAGGTGATGCCTTTCCTGGGGCGGAAACCGTGCATATCACCAAAAACACAGGCGCCACTACGGTGAAAGCTCTGGTCGTGGAAGTGGCGGGAAAGAAATAAGAAAGAATTCACGG
>DATLYB010000367.1:0-21192 GCA_035575215.1 Chitinophagales bacterium | reverse complement strand
GAAGTAAAAGCTGTTGTCTTTTTTCTGCCTGGTGATTTCGTATTTGCCGCTGGCATACACCCACATGCCGCCACCGCCATATTGCCCTTTGGGGATGGTACCCTCAAAGGTGAGATATTCAAGCGGATGGTCTTCAGTCTGCACTGCAAGCCGCTTGATGCCTGGCAATGGGGGCAAGCCTTTTGGCACAGCCCATGATTTCAAAACACCCGCCTGCTCGAGCCGCAAATCGTAATGCAGGTGTGAGGCATGATGACGGTGAATAACGAAGCTGTTGCCCGTTCCCGGCACAGGGGTCTGACGGCTGGAAGGAGACTGTCCGACTGGCTCCGGAGTTTTTTCAAAATCGCGCTTCTTTGAATAAGTTTCCAACTGTTCCGGTGTTTTGCGCTTGCCTGATGGCTCAAGTTCTTTTTTGACAACAGCGATTTTTCTTTTCGTGTGAAGCTCCGCTGCATCAGCGGCAAACCCTTCCCACGCATCACCTTCATTTTTCACTTGCTGCAACACGGTTTTCAAATTGAATAAAACCGGTTCGGCTGTATTTTCCAACTGCTCCCACGTGAGCGGCATGGAAACGGGGGCGCCTTTTCTGCCACGCAAGCTGTAGGGGCACACGATTGTCTGTCCGTTACGGTTGCGAAAAATATCAATGAGAACGCGTCCTTTCCGCGCTTCTTTTTTCAAATGCAGCGTAGTGGCGGCAGAAAATCTTTCGACAAACGGCTTGGCGATTTGCCGGGCGGCTTCAAACACTTCATCATAAGTCCATTTTGGCTCAATGGGCAGCACCAAATGAATGCCCTTGCCACCCGTTGTTTTAGGAAACACCTTGTAACCGAATGATTCAATGTGCTCTTTCAAATGGATAGCAATCTCCACTACATTTTTAAACGGATAATTCTCAGGAGGGTCGAGGTCGAAAACAAAATAATCGGGTTTGTCGAAATGGGGCTTATGCGACTGGATTTGGTGCATCTCAAGGCATGCCAGGTTGGCGAGCCACACCAGCGTGGCTTCTTCGGTAGCAAGGATATAATCTTTTTTTTCATCGTTGCTGCCCAGCGATACGTATTCCACCCATTGGGGCGCCCATCCGGGACGATTCTTCTGGAAAAACTTTTCTCCGTAAATGCCATCAGGAAATCTCACCAGCGACAGGGGACGGTTTTTGATATGCGTCAAAATCGTGGGTGCCATCGTGAAATAGTATTCAATCACCTGGGCTTTGATGATATTGTCATCCGGGTAAAGAACTTTGTTAAGGTTGGAAAGCTCCATGTTGCGCTTTCCGATTTGAACCAGTTGGGATGTTCGAGCCATCAGAAAGGAACTTCACCCTGAAATGTGTTGCACGCTTTGCTCGCGGAGCAGCATCTCCAATGTCTTTCCTGTGTAACCCGGCTTGGAGGGAATCTGCTCCATGGCGTATTCGCTCAATGCTGTAATCGTCAGGCTGGGATTCACGCCCAGATTGCAGGGGATAATCGAGCCGTCAAGCACATACATATTCGGATAGCCATGCACCTCGAATTTGTCATTCACCACTCCGTTTTCTTTTGTTTCGCCCATCGGACAGCCGCCCAGGATGTGTGCGGTGGTTGACATATTGAACAGGATTTCAGTGAGCGCATTCATCGGGATGCCGTTCACCTTTTCAGCATAGCGGTACATTACCTGCTGTCCGGTTTCAATATAGGCGGGAACGCGGTTTTGCCCGGTGTTGTCGAGCGCCATTTTTCCACCCCGCCATCCTTTCTTCCACACCAGCTTCATCGAGTTGTCAAGCGTCTGCATTACCAGCAGGATGACGGAGTTGCGCGCGATGTTGAATTTCAGATTCGCTTTCAGGTATGTGAACGGATGTGTGAGGATGCTGCCGATGAGTTTGGCTGTGCGGACAAATGGCGAGCCTGGTCCGGTGGCGAAGGTCCCCAGCCGGAACATTGCATCGGAACGGTCGGGAAATTTCACCACTTCGATATGCGTATGCTCGTCAGGATTGAAGATGCTCGTGATGGCAACTCCGTGATTCAGCTTCCGGTCGCGCGAGAACACTCCGCACAATGATTCGGAGTTGGTGCGCAGGTTGAAGCCGAGCGTATCGGATAAATGGGGAAGGGTCTTCATCTCATATTTCTGGCGAAGCAGCAACTCCATCGTTCCCAGCACGCCTCCGCAGAGCACCAGCCCTTTTGACTGATAAACGCGAACATTCCGTTTAAACCATGATGTGCTTGATTGCGTGGTGATATGATAAATGCCGTCTTTGAATTCAATTTTGGTGGCAAGGGTTTCGGGTAAAACTCTCGCTCCGAATTTTTCTGCAAACCACAGATAGTTTTTGTCAAGCGTGTTCTTGGCGTTGTAGCGGCAGCCCACCATGCAGCCCGCACATTCAACGCAACCCCTGCGCAGGGGACCCAAGCCTTTGAAGTAAGGGTCGGATTCATGGGCGGTGTCGCCAAAATACACGCCCACGTTCACGTTGTCGTAAGATTCCTCTTTTCCCATGTCGCGGGCGACTGCTTTCAGCACGGTATCTTCCTCATGATGCCTGGGATATTTCACCGTGCCAAGCATGAACATGGCACGCTCGTAACAGGGCTGCAGCGTTTGCTTCCAGTCGCGGAAGCGCGACCACACGGGATTTTCGAAGAAAGGAGCAGGCGGAATCATGTGGGTATTGGCATACACGAGGCTGCCTCCGCCTACGCCCACTCCGCTGATTACAAACACCTCCCTGAAAAACGTGAGCTTCTGGATGCCGAAGCATTTCAGCAATGGAATCCAGAGGTATTTGCGGATGTTCCAGTTGGTTTTTGGGAAATCGTTTGCCGTGTAACGTCTGCCCTTTTCAATCACCAGCACCGAATAGCCCTTTTCGCTGAGGCGCATGGCGGAAACGCTGCCGCCAAAGCCTGAGCCGATGATGATGTAGTCGTAAACAGGGTGAGCCACTGATGCAAGTTAGAAAATTCAATAGAGGAAATTTAGTTGGCAGCGGCAGTTGGCAGCGGCAATCCTGCCCCTGCCGTTTATATGGATTTGGCAAACCCTTGTGAACCTCATTCAAAGGCGCCTCCGCTGAACCAGGCGGGACCGTTCACCGGATTCAGGCGCGCCACTGCATTGCCGGGAAAGCGCACGGAATAATCTGTCCAGACGCTGCTGGTATCATGGCGCGGGTCGGGGCGGTAATAATCAGTGGAGATGAGCTGCGCGCCACTGGCAAGTGCACTATCGCGGCTCGACACATCACCTGTGCGTGCCTCATCGGTACCATCGTCAGCGCGCGTGCGGATGAGATACCCCTGCTTTACCCATTGCCGGATGTCAGCCGTTTGCTTTGAGTTGTTTTCCATGATGAAAGCCGATTCCGGCTTGCCTGCCCCTGAATTGACAAACATGATTCTGCCCTGCAGGGAGGGATGCCCCTGCAGGTAATAGTCTTTCACGCTACCGCCATTATTCAGCAGGAACACCACCTTGCCGCGTGACTCGCCAATGCGGGGCCAGCCGGCAGTGGTGACGGCTTCATTCAGCGTAGCGAATTCCCCGCGCACGTCATCAGGCGTGATTACCTTGCCGAGAGATTCACCAAACACGTCTTTTATCTCCCGGTCAATGGCGTCCATCGCTGCGGCATCAAAGGGCAGCGTTTCCGTCCAGGGATACAGCGGCACAATGCCCGCGAGCGTGGTTTCCTTGGTTTCAATCAAAATGAAAATGGGCAGGTGGCGCGGATGTGCATCAGACCAGTCTTTCACCGCCTGCAACGCCTGCCTGAAGGTGAAGTAGTTGGTTTGATAATCAATATCGGCAATGTGCAGCACCTTGAAGCCTGGCTGGTTCAGCTCCGGAATGTTTGACTCCACCGGCTCATTGATAAGCCGGTTGCCCACGCGGTTGTAAAACAATCCGCCATTGGGGTCATAGTAAATGTCGAGTTCGATTTGGCGGATGCCGTAGTCGCTGAACTGGCTGTCGAGCGGCAAATGGGTATAATCTAAGCCATCGGGGTCAAGGCTGGAGGGCAGAATGCCTGAGATGCCCTGCAGAAAATTGAACAGCGGCTCATAGGTTTTCAGACGGTAGCTGTTGTGGCTGCCGATAACCTGAATTTGATTGAGCCGCAGGGAATCGGATGCCATCGCGCTGACGGTGGTATCGTTATGATTGTTGTTTTGCAACAATTCCACCGTCTCCTCTTTGCAGGCAGAGAGAAGTAGCGCTATGCTGAAAGGCACGAATACCAAGGCGGTACGGTAAGCCATCTGTTTGGCAATGTTAAGAAATTGTTTAGTTGTTTAGGTGTTTACGGTTATTTGAATTGAACTGCAAATGTGTAAATGGTAAATCCTCTGCGTGAAGAGACTCGATAAGCCCTGCAAGGAAATCTGCGTATTTTTTGTGCCCCTTCTCATTAAAATGCCCGTTGCTTTGTTTATAGTCTGAGGCGGTAAGGGTTTCAATTTTATTAAACTCAAAGCCATCTAATTTTTCTTGGATTTCTGCGCGGGTGACGCGTATATTATCCATTTCAGGAATGATGCTCACAATCAGTTCGGCATTCGCTTCCTTGCACAGCCATTGAATTTTTTCAAGATACTCACGATTGATTCGATAGCCTGTTTTCAGTTCCCTCAATTCATCCCAATAATTCAGCACAATAAAGTCCGGAGTTGTTTCCACCCAACGGTGCGCAGCAAGACCTTGCCAGATACGGGTGGTTATCCGTGTTTGCGCTGATAAGAAATTGAACAGATTTTCGTCCTGCCGGGGAATAGAAACTTCATACAAAATGTAGTTGTATGCGCTTTGAAAATCGGTAAAATATTTTCCCTGTGGACAGGTATTTAAAAGCCCCGCGTTTGTTGAATAAAAAACAGGTACGAAAGGCCGGAGTTTTCTGTCATATTCCATAATATCATTGCCCAGAAATAAATTGACGATTACCACATCGGGCAGCAGGGTGCAGATATATTTCTTCGCCACGGCATAATACTGAGGCAAATCCGTGCCGGTGATTCCGGAATTATATGTGACATAACCCCGGGATGAAAGGATATCGGCAAAGCTGTTTGTTTTATTTTCCGTATGATGCCCCCAGGTAAAGGAATCGCCTAACAGCAGCAGTTTTTTTTTATCGGTATCAATATAGCTGAACTCAATGCTCCGAAAACCATCCCGATTGATGGGACACTTCACATAGTCTATATAAGCCGATTCAACCGGGTCAGGATGGGCTTTCTCCCGTATTCTTTTAATAAATGACGTGAACTCATTTTCAATGGCGTAATTATTCACATCCACATAATCGCGCCCAATAATATAAGGCGTGCGGGTATGTCCGGCTTTTAATAACCGGTATGCCTCTATAAACCGAAGCGACTTTTTATTTTTCTCTATGTATTTACATAAATACTTGGCGGCATCCTGACTTACACTGGTTATTCCAAATTCATCAGCGATATATCCGTCAAGCAAGACGACCTTGTCCACTTTTTTGAAAACGCGCTTGCCGCAAAGGATGCCCGGCTGTATTCCTTTTACAAACAGAAAAAACTCTACGCAGAGCAGAAAGAAAATAAATACGGCTGCCTGCTTAAGAAACAGTTTTATTGTCATGACTCCCGGGGCAAATGTAATTTGATTACAGGATAAAACGGATGAGTGATTGCAATTGGCGCCAAAGGCAAGTCGGAGCCTTAAAGGAATCGGCAAGATATTTCGCGTAAACTGGAAAAAACTTTTCTCCCGGCTTTCAGGAGGGGGAGTTTTTTTAGCCGATGAACTGACGAGCGAATTAGCGGATGAATTGATTATTGATTACCGCTCCTGTCTTCATGAAAAAAATCAGGGGAGAATCTTGTTCTCCTTCAGCTTTTCGTAGCGTATTCTTCTTCTGGCGCGAATTTCCTGCACAATAGGAATGGCAAGCAGCATCAATGACTGAATGGCAATCCAGATGAGCACAGGGCGCATCCAGGGTTCTTTGTTTGCCAGCCAGATTTCCTTAAAAGGCGGATAGGCGCCCAATCCGAGTGTGATGAGGATAAGCATCACCCCCATCACCCTCACCACATTGCGGTGGCGTTCTGTGGTGCCCGTTTCAAGGGCTTCGATTTTCAGCAGTTCAGCCAGCAGGGCAAATCCCAGCGGGAACAGGGAGAAAAAGAGGGCGGTGGGCAGCGATAACTGCCCGAAGTTTCTCAGGATAGCCACCATGATGAGGGCGCCCAGCGCATCCAGGAATACAACTAAGAAATACATAGCCGTGTTTTTTTAAAATGAATAATTTTCCACAATAATAAAGATAAATTCTTGGTTGCATAGGGTGTTTGACTAAAATCAAAAAGGGATGCAGGACACCCCGTTCACATCAGCTTGTCACCACATCAACCCTTGTGCTTCCGAATAAAATAAACCAACCCTGCTGCACCCAGCAGCACGCAGATGGCAGCAATGATTTCAGCCTGCGTCAGGTGCAAGCCAAGGAAATCGAACCGAGTGTTCACTCTGATTTTCTCAATGAAGTAGCGCTCGATGCCGTTGAGGATGAAATAAAAGGAAAACATCATTCCGGGAATAGTGATTTTTTTACGCACCGACCATAACACCGCAAAAAGCAGCAAGGTGGCAAACGTTTCATACATCGGGGTGGGGAAAACCGCCTGCGGAAGAATGTAGCAATGTGCCTCGGTGCATCCCTGAATCTTTATACCTTCATCAATGATATTATGCGGATAGCTAAACGCCCACAGCCGGTCAGGAAGCCAGGCGAGCCATGAAGGCTTGGCATGCAGGTTCACGATTCCCCAGTCGCCATCTCCGGCAACCTGGCATCCCTGCCTTCCGAAGGCATAGGCAAGAAACAACCCGGGGGAGGTGGCGTCAGCAACATGGATAGGGTTCATCCCTTTTTTCCAGGCATACCACATCACACATATCGCTCCCACAATCAGGCCGCCATAGGCAGTGAGTCCTCCGAAAAACGAGCCGAACGGGTCATTCAGAAATTCCGTGAAGTTGCCCGGGCTTTCAAAGAAATAAAACAGCTTTGCTCCGATAATGCCGCTGACGGCTGCCACAATGGTGAGGTCGCCCACGGTTTGATGGGGATGAACTTCTTCCAATTCCGTGACGGGCTTATCGAGCCGCTGTTTGTTCTTCTCCCAATACTTGAAATAGCCGAGCAGAGCGGCTCCGGCTATGCCGCCTATCCAGCTTCCGGTGGAGGAAAGCAGTGTTTCCTGCGGGTTGGCGGCAAACTCGCGGTAGTTGAAAATCACCCAAAGCAGCTTGTAGCCGATGACAAAACCGATGATGGAATGAATGAGCATCTCAGCAGGCGTTGCAGGCTTGCCTTTCTCAATTCGGTGTTTGAATGGCTTGAGCAATCCGAGCTGTTCTTTCCGTTTCATTTCAAGCGCCAGCGTGTAAGCCGCTGCAAGGAATCCCAGCGCAAGAAAAAATCCGTAGCTGAAAATGGGCAGCGGGATATTCAGCCCGGTAAGGTCTGAAATCATGTCGGAGAGGGTGGGATAGCAGCGGGAGAACATTCAGGCGGCAAGGGTTTGTCGTTGGGGATTGGTCGCGGGTGGTTGGTTGAACTCTACCAACATCTCGCCTTGTCTGCTCACTGAACAGAGCTTCATCTTTACCACCTGATTTACCAAATTTTTATCAAACGGAAATTTCACTTTGATATAATTATCCGTGAATCCGCACAGGTAGCCGTTGTCATTTTCCGTTTCAAATAAAACAGGGCGGACTTCCCCTGTATGCTGTTCATAGAAGAACCTTCTTTTCTTCACCGAGAGGCTTCTCAGCATGCTGCTTCTGCGCTTCCTGTCAGCTATCGGAACAACTTCCTTCATCTCAACAGCCACCGTGTTCGGTCTTTCGGAGTAGGTGAACACGTGCAGGTAGGAAATATCCAGTTCGTTGAGAAATTGATAGGTTTCCAGAAAATCTTCATGCGTTTCTGCGGGGAATCCCGCAATCACGTCTGCTCCGATGCAGCAATGCGGCATAGCCCGTTTGATTTGCTTCACCCTGCCGGCATACAGTTCGCGCAAATACCTTCTGCGCATCAGCTTCAGAATCTTGTTGGAGCCTGACTGCAGGGGAATATGAAAATGCGGGGCGAATCTTTTTGACGAGGCGACAAACTGAATGATTTCGTCACTCAGCAGATTTGGCTCGATGGAGGAAATGCGGAAACGCTCGATTCCGTCCACTTCATCCAGCGCTTTGATTAGAGCAAGGAAATTTTCATTTTTCCCTGCTGAGGATATTGTCCGGGAGGAGGTGAGGCTGTTTTTGCCGAAATCACCGATGTTCACTCCGGTCAGCACTACTTCCTTCACACCCGCATCGGCAATCCGCTTTGCCTGCGCGACAATCTCCGCAATCGCAGCGCTGCGGCTTTTTCCCCTTGCCAGGGGAATGGTGCAGAACGAACAGCCATAGTCGCAGCCGTCCTGCACTTTCAGGAACGTGCGCGTCCTGTCGCCAAAGGAACAGGCATCCGCGTAAAAATCAGCCTTGTCAATTTCAGTGGTAAAAATTTCAGGCGCTGAATTTTGCGGTGAAAGATTTTCAAGCCGCTCGATAATGCCGAATTTTTCAGCCGTTCCCAGCACGAGGCTCACACCGGGAATTGCCGCGATGGCTTCCGGCTGAAGCTGGGCATAACAGCCCACCACCGCCACTTTTGCCTCCGGTGCCTGCCGCTTGATTCTGCGGATGATTTGGCGGCACTCGCGCTCGGCATTTTCCGTCACCGAGCAGGTGTTGATGACATACACATCAGCCGTTTCGTCAAATCCAACCTTCCGAAATCCCTCTGCGGCAAAGAGCCTGCTGATGGTGGATGTCTCAGAAAAATTAAGCTTGCAGCCGAGCGTATGAAATGCTACCGTTCTGAGTGGAGTCATGCGGGGGTAAAGTTAATGAAAGTCCATAGTCCATTGAGGTGATTAACTTCGCAGTCAAAATGCTTCCGTGCTGAAGATTGGTGTTTTAGGAGCCGGACATCTGGGTAAAATCCACCTCAGGCTGATTAAAGAAATAAGCGACTATGAACTGGTCGGCTTCTTTGATACCGATGACGCCAAAGCTCTCTGTGCCGAACAGGAATTGGGCGTAAGAAGATTTGCGGACATGGATGCGCTGATTGACGAAGCCGATGTGGTGGATATCGTCACTCCCACCCTTTCACACTTTGACTGCGCAGCCAGCGCCATCAAAAAGTCAAAACACGTTTTCATTGAGAAGCCCCTTGCCGGCACGCTGGAGGAAGCGCATCAGCTCATCCGGCTTGCCAGGGAAGCTGGCATCAAGGCGATGGTGGGGCACGTGGAGCGGTTCAACCCCGCTTTCCTCGCGCTGAACGGAATGGCGCTGCATCCGATGTTCATTGAAGCCCACCGCCTGGCGCAATTCAATCCCAGAGGCACCGATGTTCCGGTGGTGCTTGATTTGATGATTCATGATATTGACATCATCCTCAGCCTTGTCAAATCCAACGTGCGGCACATCAGCGCCAGCGGAGTGGCGGTTATCAGCAAAACGCCCGACATTGCCAATGCGCGCATCGAGTTTGTCAACGGCTGTGTCGCCAACATCACCAGCAGCCGTATCTCCATGAAGCAGATGCGCAAGATACGGCTGTTCCAGAAAAATGAATACATCAGCATGGATTTGCTGGAAAAGACTACAGAGATTTTCAGGCTGGCTGATGTGACGGAGGAAGAACTACAAAACGCCTTTACGATTGACACCGGTGTGGCCGGAGAAAAAAAAACCATCAGCTACGAAAAAGTAGGCGACCCGAAAATCAATTCTATCAAGCTTGAACTGGAGATATTTAACCGGTGCATCCGTGAAGGCAGCGAGCCGAAGGTGAGCCTGCTGGATGGCTACAAAGCCATGCAGGTTGCTTACAGGGTGCTGAACGTCATTGAAAAAAATAATAAGGGCAGTGAGCAATAAATCAGCCGTTTGTTTGTTGACGGTTGCCGGTTCCCGCTTCCGGGATAATTTTCAACGGAGAACGACATACTCCATACCTCAAATAGCCGTGCTTTTTTTCTTATGGACATTTTCTTCGTGCCGGGAGGAGCCTGTTCCATCCTATATTAATATCCCTTCCATTTCTTTAAGCACAACAACTTCCCAAGGTTCCGCATCATCGCTCATCACGGATGCGTGGGTATATGCGGATGCAAACTTGCAGGGCGTCTATCCGCTACCCGTTGAATTTCCCTTCCTGGCAGAAGGCAGCGCGCGGCTCATCATCTTTGCCGGAATAAAGCTCAACGGAATCTCCGCAACCCGCGCTTCCTATCCGCTTTACAGTCCCGACACCATTGATATTGTACTGGAAGCTAAAATTACCGACACCGTTTTCCCTGCGGTACGGTATTCACCGGCTGCGGTTTTCAATTTCATTGAAGACTTCGAAAACGGCAGCCGCTTCACCCACATGCAGCGCATCACCAGCGAAGTGTTTGAAGGAGTTTACTCCGCCAGGCTTGCGGCTGACGACAGCTCCGAAGTGATTGCCCTGCCGGATGCCGCTTATTTCATACCATTCAACACCTCTGCCGCATTTCTGGAGATGGATTATAAAAACAACCGCGAGTTTATCGTGGGCATAAAAGCATTTTTCGGAACGGAAGGCTTTTCGGTCTTTAAGCTCACTGTCACCACAAGCAACGATTGGAACAAACTTTACGTCAATTTCACACCGGAGGTGAATCAATTGCAGGCTGACAATTACCAGATTTTTTTCAGTGCGGCTCCTGATGCCGAACCTGATTCTGTCCATATCTTTCTTGATAACCTCAAACTGATTCACGCGAGGGTGCAGTGATGCGATTTAACAAAAAAGCCATCGGCATTTTTTATGTGCTGAATGATTTCATCGCAGCAATGGTGGCATGGGGACTGATGTTTATTTTTCGCAAAACCTGCATTGGCGGCTACCGGCTTTTCCAGGATGACGAACACATCTTCGACACGAAATTTTATCTCGGCATCACCTTCATTCCCCTTTTCTGGCTGCTGCTCTATTTCATCACCGGCACTTACCGGGAATATTTGCGCAAATCGCGGCTGAATGAACTATGGAAAACTTTTCTGACCACGATTTTCGGAATCACCGTTTTATTTTTCGCCCTGATTCTTGACGACCAGATTGATGATGACATCACCAATTATTACCGAACCGCAGCAGTACTATTCCTGCTGCATTTTATTTTTACAGTCACCGGAAGGATTCTTTTGCTTAACCGCGTGAAAAATCAAGTGAGAAAGGGGCTGCTGGGCTACAACACAATTATTGTAGGCGGAAACGAAAATGCCGTGCAGCTTTATAATGAAATTCAGGACCCGAAAAAAGGGCTTGGCTTTCAGCTTGTGGGTTTTATTGACACCAACGGCAGCAGCAACAACAGCTTAGCCGCCCGCCTGCCCAGACTGGGCAAGCTTGCCGACCTTCAAAAGATTGCAAGCGCAGATAATATCGAAGAAGTCATCATTGCGATTGAAACCTCCGAGCATCAAAAGCTCAATGAAATCATCAACACGCTGGCTGACAAAAAGGTCATCATCAAAATCATCCCCGACATGTATGACATCCTCTCCGGCTCGGTGAAGATGGGCAACGTGATTGGCGCACCGCTCATCGAGATTTACCCGGAAATGATGCCGTTCTGGCAAAAGATTCTCAAGCGCATGATGGATGTTGTTGTTTCCGTGGCTGCCCTGTTGTTCCTCTCGCCCCTGATGCTTTACTGCATGATTCGCGTGAAGCGCTCGTCATCCGGTCCGGTTTTTTTCAGGCAGGAGCGGATTGGGCTCCATGGCAAGCCGTTTACGATGTACAAGTTCCGCTCGATGTATGAGGGCGCTGAAACCAACGGACCCAAGCTGTCATCCAAAGACGACCCGCGCATCACGCCTTTCGGACGCACGCTGCGCAAATGGCGCTTTGACGAACTGCCGCAGTTCTACAACATCCTGAAAGGCGACATGTCATTGGTAGGTCCGCGCCCGGAACGGAAGTATTTTATCAACCAGCTGATTCAGCGCGCCCCTGCCTACAAGCATCTGCAGAAAGTGAAGCCCGGCATCACTTCGTGGGGGATGGTGAAATTCGGCTATGCCGAAAATGTGGACCAGATGATTCAGCGCATGAAGTGGGATTTGCTCTACATCGAAAACATGTCGCTGGCGATTGACTTCAAGATTATGATTTACACGGTGCTGGTGATTCTGCAAGGGAGAGGAAAATAAAGAAGTTGCAGCGTGGGCAGCGGCAGTAAGCAGTATGAAATGGTTTAACAAACTTTGAAGGTTTGCCTAAGCCTTGGTCAATTCTTCAAACCGATTATCCTCGGAATATTCCAGATAGACATGAACATAGGTCCCCAGCGGTCTTTTCTGATTTGCATTTCTTCGCGTCTCCAGAAATGCAAATCGTGAACAGGATACAGGTAGCCGTAATTGTAGGACGTGTGACCGGAATACTTCCCCGCCAATAATTCTACCGGATAGCGATAGCCGGCTTCCCTGCGCCTCACGATTTCCAATGCTTTGAGCCTGGCATCTTCAGCGAGATGCAAAGCACAGTTGTCCGATTTGAATTTTGCATCCTTTTCCCTCAATTCCAGAATCGCTGACAAAATGTGCTGCCGCTGCTGCGCGCGCAGGGCGGTAATCAGAATTCCGTCCGCAAGTTCATCAAACAATTTTTTTCGCAGCGAATCTTTGAACGCCATTCTGCCTGCTGCTTCGATAAGCGTTTTTGTCGAGCCGGTGAATTCAAACAGCGGCTGAATCACTTCGTGGTGGGTTCGCCTGATGAAATCCGCATCCGCTTCTTTTCTCATCCATTTGTATGTTACTTCAGGTCTGGGTTGCAGTTGCAGATTAAACGGTTTCGGCATTTCGTCTGTCACTGTCTGGGCGGTCAGATAGCGAATCAACTCTTTGTCCTTGATGTAATGCTGCTGCAACCGCAATGCTTCATCGAAGAAAGCAGCGGCTTCTTTTGAACGGAACAGCGCGGAAATGAACTGCGTTGGAGCGGGCTTTTGCTCAATTCCGTTCTCCTCATGTTTCCAGCTCCAGCGTGCGATACTCCAATCAAAGAGCCAATAGCCCCACTCCCAGCCGGAGCTGAATGTGATGTGGCCGGTGACATCGAGCGAATCACACAGCAGAATATCTTCGAGCCGCGCTGACAAATAAGGGAGCAAAAACATCGGCACGGAATTATCAAACGTAATCCAGTAAGCCGATTCGGGGTAATACCACGTTTCGCGCTGCTTTTGTTCTGCAAGAAGCGCATCCAGCATGTGCTTCAGATTTTCATTCTGATAGACGGGAGCTTTTTCATCACGGAGGGAGTAAAACATCACCGTGTGAATGAGGATGCCGCGATGGCTGTCGAGCGCTGAATCTTCCCGGGTTAAACCGAAATCCGTTTCTTCTTGCGAATCCATCATCTCCTCTTTTCTCACCACGTGCATTCTGCCCATCGGCTTCACACCATATTGATTCACGAGCACATCGGTGAGATGCAGCTGCAGTTTCTTTTTCTTTCTTTCATTTCCCTTCGTGAATTCAGTGGTGGAAAATTCCACATCGAAAACATCCCAGCCGGCTTTGCAAAGTTTTTCCAGATTTTTGTTAATCTGTTTTTTCTTGCTGCGGAACGAGTTGGGAAAATGCTGATAAAGCATGAACACCTTCTGCTGAATCATGTGCAGCGAAATGTCCAGCCCCATGATGATGCCGCGCTGCTGACCATATTCCACCACGGGTTTGATATTCTCCACCCAGCTTTTCAGAT
This sequence comes from Chitinophagales bacterium, assembly GCA_035575215.1. Lineage (GTDB taxonomy): Bacteria > Bacteroidota > Bacteroidia > Chitinophagales > CAIOSU01 > DATLYB01. Next base: position 7,322 of record DATLYB010000367.1, on the reverse strand, counting down.
GCACGCTTTCCAGCAGGTTGAACTCAAAATAATTCTGCTGGTTGCGCGCAAGCCAGTCAATGTATTCCCTGATGCGGCTGCGGGCTTCTTCGGTGGAGGGATGGAGCAAATCTTCCGTCAGCTCAATGGGGTGCACCGTGTGCAGATGAAATCCCATCTTGTGAAAACGCGGCTTGGCGCTCCAATGAAAACTTGCCGGCAGCGGCCACTCCTCAAAATGCGAAACCAGCATTTCTCGGGGATGATAGAATTGAAATCCTAATTTCTCCTGCAACAATCCGTATAACCCGAAACTCACGGCATTGAATGTTTTCGCATCAAGCTTCAGCACAATGATTCCGCCTGAATCTTTTGACGACCACGAATAATCCTGTTCAGGATAATGTAAAACAGGATACGGCTTTCCGCTTTCAAATGCCGTGGGGATGCCGGCATATTCGGGATTGATGTCAGGCAGCCTGATTTGAACGCTTGCATTTTCATTGTTCCAGTCCACCCGGCAGGCGCAGGCTTGATGAAGAAGCCGGGTGACGTCTTGAATGGCAAGCTGCGTGACGGAGTTTTGAAGAAGCCAGTCGGTACCCTGAACGGAAAAGGAAAGCGCGGACACGCTTTGAATGGAGAACAAGAAGGTAATGAAGCAAAAAAACCGCATTTGATAAAGATAGATGAAAAGACAGAGTGTGGTCTATCCTTTGGGTCATTTCCAATTTCATTTTACGTGCTTTTCGTTAAATTTGAAGTACAAATAAGAAAGAAACGCCATCAACATGAAAGTTGCTCTGTCTTTATTTTGCAGCATGTTATGCATCCATCTGTTGCAGGCACAACCTCTGCCTCCATCCAGCACTCCCCTTGACGGTGGAATTACCTCCCTTCTTCTTTTGGGAGGCGGAGCCTTGGCGGCATATACAATCAGGGAACGAATAAAGAAACATAGGAACCCCCGGGATTCTTAATTTTTCAATTTTTCAAAGAAGCTGAGTGGTTGCTATACCGACTAATTCTTCATCCGCTTCAGAAAGGCGTTTTTATTTCATCTTTCTTATCAAAGTATTCTTAATCTATCTGACATGGCGGCTGTTTGAGTTCATAATCGGCATTGAATCCGAGCCATTGGAAAACAGGATGTTTCCTCAGCTTTCCTATTATTGGGAATGGCTGAACAACCAGCTTCGCATCGGGCTGATATACGTCACCCGCCTGATTTTATCCGTATTCGGATATGAAAGCGAAATCACCAATAACTATGTGCTGACCGTCACCGGTTACCGGGGAATAGCCATCGGCAATTATTGTCTGGCTTTTCAATTCATGTTTTTTTACTCGAGTCTTGTTTTCATCAGCCCTGTTCCTGCCCGCGTGAAGCTGTGGTCAATTCCTGCGGGATGCCTGATGATTCAGGCGCTGAACGTATTCAGGTTCGTGGGTTTGCATCTTGTGATAATCCATCTTTCGGGATGGGAAAACAAGATGCATGATTATTTTTTCAATGGGGCAGCCTTGATACTGACGTTGCTGATGTACATGAAGCTCCTGTCAAGATACGGCTGACGCTTGCGGAGAGTGCTATCGCGGGCACCCGTTATTTTCTTTCTCTCCGGCAACGTACGGGCAATCATCCTCTTTATCTAACACTCCGTCACGGTCAGAATCGGGACAACCGTTGTTTTGCGGTTCACCGCGCTGGTTCGGGCAGTCGTCTTTGCTGTTGATGACCCCGTCATTATCGCTGTCAATGGGGTCGTCAGCAGGATTGAGCGGGTTAGTTTTCATCTTGTTCACTTCGTCACCGTCATTTATTCCGCCTTCATCTGAATCGGCATTATTAGGGTCGGTCTTATGGATGTTCACTTCCGCGCCATCTTCGAGTCCATCGTCATCGGAATCTTTCTTTTTGGCATCGGTGGAGAGGTCGTTCACTTCTTTGTAATCGCCCAGTCCGTCACCGTCTGTATCTGCCTTCAGGGGGTCAGTTGAAAGTTTCACTTCTTCTCCGTCAATCAGCCCGTCACCGTCCGTATCGGAATTGCGGGGATTGGTGCCCTTTAGCTTTTCATCCTCATCAGGGAGGGCATCTGAGTCTGCATCTTTCACCCGGATTGAAGTTTTCGATTTGTATTTGTTCTTCTTTTCTTTTTTCCCAATCACTTTGCTGATTTTTAATCCGATGAAAGCGTAATGGTCCATCGCTGAGGGATTGGCGCGCTTGGCGTTGTTAAAGGTGAACGCGTCATTATAATAGGAATTGGGGTTAGGCTGGTTAGGATTATTATCGGCTCTGCCCTGGTCAACATTCACCAAGGAAGGATTTGCAAGAAGGGCGGCAGTATAGTATTCGGAATAAACGGGAGTTCCGTTGATTTTAACATTGGGGTCAATGAATCCCAGCTTTTCCGGCAGCAACACATCTTCGCCATTCACTTTCCCCCAAATTTCAGGATTGGCATCAATAATGGTTTGGTGTGCATTTTTGGGAATTCCGAACGAGTCTAACTGAAAGTAGCCGTTGCCATCATATTCGGAGCCTCTGTCCCAATAATATCCGCCCACGCCATCAATATATTTGGTGGCGGTAATGCGCACGCCCAGTTCAGCGCTGATAATCCATTTGTTGTAAACGATATAATCGAGCGAAATGCCCACCGGAAAGCTAATCTGCACCTTTCCGAATTGCCTGGGAGCGGTATGGTCTTCAAATAAATCAGCGTTAGGCGATTTGCTGAAATACTCGGGGTCAACACCGCCCACCGTCTGCCCTTCGGTGCCGATAGGGCGCAATGGCACCCACACATCGCTGCCGGAGCCGTCATACAAAAACTGACCTTCTTTATAGGTTAGATAAACCGGCTCGCCCTTTTGATTTGAATACAGGAATATGCGGGACAGGGGATTATTCCTGAAAATGCCGATGCCGGCAAAAAGCGTGGGAGTGAATTTCTCACCCCGGCTGATTCCGTATTTCAACAGGTGCCAGTGTGCCGTAAGGCTGCCTTCGATGATGGTGTTTTTGAAATTCAGCAGCCGCCTGTAACGGTCAGGGTCAGCGGAGTTGAAATCGTTTCCTGAGAGCTTGCCATACCATAACAGCCCCCTGAATGAAACCCATTTGTTCAAATTATATTGACCGAAAACTCCAAAGGAGAAGTGAAAATCGTTCCGCGAAACGAGATTGTAGGTGAGCGTCCCGAAATAGTTGGTGGCGCCCGCCATCATGCCTACTTCCCACGTTTTGGTAAGCGAGCGGTAAGGACCCAGGCTTTGAAGCGCCCCCAAATCCGTGAGGGCTTCCAGCGTCTTTACCGACTTTTCATCGGGCAGAAAAGCCTTGCCGCCCTCCACATCCACATCAATGATGCCTTTCTTTTTGCTGATTAAGTCGGCTGATTTTACCAAGCCGTATTGTGAAGTTACGCGCTTATACCGGTTGATGGCTTTCCGCTGCCCGATAGGGAAGTTAGGCACGATGAAGCCTTCGCGGTCTTTAAAATTGGTGAGAATCACATACGCATACTTGTCGCGCACGAAGCTGGCGTTGCTTACAACAAATGAAAATACTTTCCCGTCAGGCGAAAATTTGGTTTGTGAGATAGTGACCGGTGATTTCACAATTTTTTCAGCGATGGTGTCATAGGTCACCATCTCCAGTTGCGTTTTGTCGAAAGCGGTAACCGGCTTGTTGAAATGCGCCTCAAAGCTGACGTTGCGCGGGTCGAGGTTTTCAGGCATAGCATCATAATCAATCAGCTCCGCATTGTTGATTTTCACTTTCCAGATGTGCGGTGGCGCCAGGTCGCGCGGCTCGGTAAGCAGGGGCTGTGCCTTCAGCAAAGGCAGGTCGCTGTTTTGGTAGAAATGGTCGAAGGTGGACGATATATGGTCGGGATTTTTTGAGCGGAAGAAATTATTGGGGATGCTGAACTGCTCGCCATCGCCCTGGATGCCCACGCTGATTTCGCGGATGATGGTGTCGGTGGATGAATTGATTTGGTAATTTCCGAAGATGGAGTTGCCTTCCATCTGCATTTTATATTCGCTGCCCAGGTTGTCGAACAAGCCGAACACGGGCGTGTTGGAAGGGATGCCGATGTCAATGCCATAGACCACGTTGTTCGTAATGAGGTTGTTGTCAAACTTCAGCTTCATGAAGTTGTCTTCAAAATTTTCGATGAAGATGGAGCCCCAGTTGTCATAAAAGGCATTGCCGGAGAAGGAGAAATTCACCGTGTTGTCAGCGCCCGGCTGATAATCAACCAGCGGGCTTGTTATCAGGATGTTGGACTCACCGGTGTAGAGCTCGGTGAAAATGTTTTTCTCAATGTTCACATTTTTCCGGAACCATTCGGCTTCAAACCGCAGGGGCACCGTCAGCGATTTGAAAAGGGCATAGCGTATCGCGATATCCTTCCCCTGATTTCCGCGGATTAAAAAACCTGTGCCTGGAGCATTGGGATTGCGGCTTGAAAACAGGGCAAAATTGTTGGGAGAGCCGGCAATCTGCAACCCGCCTTCCACCACAATTGATGTACCGGCATCAAAGAGGACTTCTGTCCCCGGATGGATGGTTAGCACCGCTCCCTTGCCTACCTTCACATTGTATTTCACCAAGTACACCTTGCCGGGAATGAGCGTTTTGTCTGCACTGATGAAACCCTCCAACTCAACGGTATCCTTTGCAGCGGCAGATGTTTTTTGTGCAGCCGTATTGAAGACAAGAAGCGTTAGACAGCATCCTATAAGGGTTATCCGGTACATCAGTTCACTTGATTAGTTATATTTTCATTGAATCACCGAATTGCCGAATTATCAAATCATTCCGGGCATCCGTCATTTTTCTTTGAGCCTTCAATGGTCGGGCACTTATCCTTTCCATCGGCAATACCATCTTTATCGCTATCCCTTATTTTCGGGTTAGAGCCTGTTTCCGACTCCTTTTTGTCAGAAAGGCCGTCACTATCGGTATCGGCTTTGGCGGGATTGGTTCCCATTTTCTTTTCTTCACTGTCGGTGATGCCATCGCCATCGGTATCGAGGGCGTCTATGCCGGTTTTTGCTGGCGATGTTTTCTGCTGTCCCTTTCTTTTAAAAATGTAGCTGGCTTTTAACCCGGCAAAGAAATAAATGTCATAATTATCAAAATCTTTTTGGGCGCGCCTGGCGTCATGGTTGTCATAGGTGCTGTCGTAAGGCAAATCAATGGTGTAGGCGTAGTTGAAGTAGTTGGGGTCCACGTTGTTAGCTTCGTTGGTCTTTACCAGCGAAGGGTTGGCAAGCAAGGCTGCGGTATAGTAGGTTTCCGTCAGGTATTGGTCATCCGTGAAAGTGATGGAGTTAGGCAGGGTAATTTTTTCGCGCCCGGCTTTCCCTTTAATATTATCCCAGTTGGCGTCAACAATTGCCTGATGGTTATGGATGCGGTCGAAAAAATATCCGCCAATGTCATCAAGGTAGCGGGTGGTGGAGAAGCGTACACCCAACGTGGCACCGATATTCCAGGTGTTTTTGATGAGCCAGTTGATTTCCACTCCCACGGGAAACCCGACTTGCACCTTTTTATATTGCTTGGGGGCGGTTCTGTTTTGGAAGAATACGGCATCAGCGGATGGGGAATAGGCTTCGGGGTCAACGCCATCACCGGGAACGGTTTGCCCTTCGGTGCCGATGGCTTGCAGGGGCACCCAGATATCCTTGCCTTCATTGTATCCGTCAGTATTGTTCAGCCAGTCGGTAACCACGTGCCCATCTTTCCACCTCAGATACCGGGGATTGCCCTCCCGGTCAAGCGTCATGAAAATTCTTGACATGGGGTTGTTTCTGAACAAGGCTACGCCTGCGAAAACGGAAGGGACAAATCGCTCGCCCCTGTTGGTGCCATAGGGCAGCAGATGCCAGTGAAAGGTGAAGCTCCCTTCCACGATGAAGTTTTTAAATTCAGAAAGGCGTTTTCTGTCGGAAAGCGAAGAGACGCTGATGTCGTTGCCTGAAATTTTGCCCAGCCAAATCATGGCGCGCAGTGAATACCATTTATGGCGGTTATACTGTCCGTAGATTCCTCCGGCAAAATGATATTCATCCCTGTCGGCAAAGCGGTCGGTGAATGTGCCGGTGTAATTGCTGGTACCCAGCGTCAAGCCGGCTTCCCATGATTTTGCAAGCGACTCGTAGGGTCCTAAATACGACAAGTCGCCCAAATCAGTAAGCGCCTTGAAGGCTTTTACCTGCTCTTTGCTGGTAAGAAATGCGCCCTTGTTGATATCCACGCCTAAGCCTTCTTCCTCATCCTTCTGGCTGATGATTTCAGCGCTCTTACGCCCGCCTGCAGCCACCGCCCGGTAGTTGTTGACGGCTTTTTGTTGACCTATCGTGAAGTCGGGTACTTCCGTTCCGTCTTTGTCTTTGAAATTGGTGATGACAACATACCCTACTTGATTATTCAGAAAGCTGGCATTGCTGATTCTGAAGGTGTATTTCTTGTGGTCTGGTGACCATTTGTTGTCGGCAGTAGGAACGGGATTGATGACCAACTCATTTTTGGATGTGTCATACACGATTGACTCGAACTGGTGGTCGCCAAAAGCATCTACCGGCTTGTTGAAAAACACCTCGAACACCGCATCCCGGCTGCTTGATGGGGGAAGGGTGGAATAATTGGTGATGTCCTTTCCGTTGAGGTTCACCTTATAGATGTGAGGAGGAACGGATTCATCCGGTGCGGCAGCTACCGGCTCTACCTTCAGCAGCGGCAGATTGCTGTTTTGATAGAAATGGTCAAAAGTGGATGAGATGTAGTTGGCGTCAGTGGAGCGGAAATAGTTGTCGGGGATGGCAAGCGATTCTCCGCTTCCCTGAATGCCGATGCCTACTTCGCGGATGATGGTGTCGGCTGAGGAATTAATCTGGTAGTTGCCGAAAATCGAATTGCCCGAAAACTTCACCTGGTATTTGCTGCGCACGTCATCAAATAAGCCATAAATGAGCGCATTGGAGGGATCGCCCTGCTTGATGGCATACACCACGTTATTGGTCAGCAGGTTGTCGGTAAACTGAAGGTCCATCACATCGCTCTGGAAATTATCAATGAAGATAGAGCCCCAGTTGCTGGTGTAGCTGTTGTTTGAGAAGATGAAATTCGTTTTCCTGCCCTGAACCAGCGCGGACGGGCTGATGATATAAATTATCGGCTCACCGGTGAAAATGTTGGTGAAGATGTTGTGCTGAACCCTCACATTCTCCCGGTACCAATCATTGTCAAACTTCAAAGGATTGGTAACCTGGCTGAATTTGGCGTATTGGATGCTGATGTCTTTGCCTTCGCTGCCTCG
>DATLYB010000366.1:0-7657 GCA_035575215.1 Chitinophagales bacterium | reverse complement strand
AAGAACAAGTATTTCCCGTCAGGGAGACGAATTAACAATGGAAAGCTTTCTTGAATTTCTCTCGTTCGAAAACCCCAACGTGCGGTTTGTTACAGCGGGGATGTTATTGTTGGGCATCAGTTCGGGCGTGACGGGCGTTTTCGCCTTCCTTCGGAAAAGAACATTGGTGGGCGATGCCGTTGCCCATTCCGTTTTGCCTGGCGTTTGTCTTGCCTTTATGCTCACAGGCACAAAAAACTTCGCGGCACTGCTTACTGGCGCAGCGCTCACCGGATGGCTCTCACTCGTAATGATTGACGTGATTACATCCAAATCACGAATCCCCGCTGATGCAGCGATTGGATTGGTGCTGTCTGTTTTTTTCGGAGCCGGAATTCTGCTGCTTACCTCCATCCAAAAATCAGGCGTTGCCGCCCAGGCAGGATTGGACAAATTTCTTTTCGGCAATGCGGCTTCGCTGATTCAAAGCGACATCATCACGTTCGGCATTCTGTGCCTTGCGATTTTGGTTGTGGTCTGGCTGCTTTACAAGGAATTCAAAGTGATTTCATTTGACCGCGATTATGCCCGCGTAATCGGTTTGCCGGTACGCCCCCTCGAAACGGTGATGGCTACGCTCACGGTGCTGTCCATCACGGTCGGCATTCAGGCAGTGGGTGTGGTGCTGATGGCTGCGATGCTGATTACGCCTGCTGCTGCGGCTCATTACTGGACGAATGATTTAAGAAAGATGCTCGGCTTCGCTTCACTGGTTGGTGCGCTTGCCGGGTTTGCGGGGGCTTACATTTCTTACACCGCTCCCGGGATGCCTACCGGTCCGTGGGTGATTGTGGTGGTTTCGGTAATGGCATTTGCCTCCATGCTGCTGGCGCCAAAAGGGTGGCTCACTCAGATGCTCTATATCCGCAGGAACAGGCGAAAGATTCTTCAGGAAAACATCCTCAAATTATTTTATCACCTTGCTGAGCAGGAGCATGATTTTGAAAAGCCGAGAAACAGCGGTGAACTGCTATCCAGAAGAAAAATTCCGCAGAATGATTTGCAATCGGGAATCAAAGCACTGCGGAAGAAAAGGATGCTTCAGCCCGAAGGCGCGGGATGGAGGCTGACGGATGCCGGGAGAAAAGAGGCGCAGCGCATCGTACGGATTCACCGCCTGTGGGAGCTGTATCTCAACACATATCTGAAAATCGCTCCTGACCACGTGCATGAAGATGCCGAAGCCATCGAGCACGTCATCACTCCTGAAATTGAGGCGCGTTTGGAAAAGCTGCTGCAGCATCCCGGCACCGACCCTCACCGGAAAGATATTCCGTATGTTCAATAATAATTACGCTGATGAATTTCAAGTTTCATACCTCATACCTCCCACTCCAAACTGACTGAGATGCAAGCCTTCTGGATAATCCTCACCGGCTCGCTGGTGGCTGTCACCTGCGGATTGCTGGGATGCTACCTGATGCTCCGGAAGATGTCTATGGTGGGCGATGCCATCTCGCATTCTGTATTGCCCGGCATTGTTATCGCCTATCTGGTTACCGGCAGCAACTCATCCATTCCGATGCTGGCGGGAGCGGCTGCCATTGGCGTGTTCGCTTCATTTCTGATTGAAACATTTCACAAAAGCGGCAAGCTGCAAACCGATGCGTCCATCGGGCTTACGTTCACGTGGCTGTTTGCCGTAGGGGTGATTTTGATTTCGCTGTTCGCACGCAATGTGCATATTGACACCGACTGCGTCCTGTATGGCGAAATCGCCTATGTGCCGCTGGATACCATCGTCACCGGCAGCGGACTGCATCTGGGTCCTCGGACGGTGTGGATTTTAGGAGGCGCGCTGCTCTTCATCCTGCTGGTTATCACCATCGGCTACAAGGGGCTGTTCATCACCACTTTTGACCCCGCGTATGCCGCCTCGCTGGGCATCTCAACGGCTTTCTGGCATTACACGCTGATGGGCATGGTGTCGCTGGCATCGGTAGTGTCATTTGAATCGGTGGGAGCCATCCTCGTGGTGGCGATGCTGATTGTGCCTGCAGCCATCGCCTATCTGCTCACCGACAATTTTCCTACGATGCTGCTGCTGTCGGCATTGGCGGGCATCCTTGCCTCCGCTGCCGGATATTTCCTTGCCGTATGGATTGACGGCTCCATAGCCGGAGCAATAACGGTGGCGCTGGGCGCTGAGTTTCTGCTTGCGTTTTTATTCTCCCCGCTCGATGGGATGATGTGGAGGAAAGAGAGAGTGTAGTGTTTGACGTTACGTATTCAATATGTACAATTGCTGTGAACTCTAAAGGCGAAAACCGTAACCATTCATCTTTTGGCAAAGCAGTAGTTTTCCTCTCTAAACCGAAAACCATTCCGTTATGAAAATTATCTGCATCGGGAGAAACTATGCCGAACACGCCAAAGAATTGAACAACCCCGTTCCGCAGGAGCCGGTGATTTTTATGAAACCCTCTACCGCCCTCACGCGCAATAACAAGGTGTTCTTCTACCCTGAGTTCACGAAAAACCTGCACTATGAGGGCGAGCTGGTGCTGAAAATCAGCCGCAACGGCAGGCATATCGCTGAGAAATTTGCGCGGAAATATTTTGATGAAATCACGGTGGGCATTGACCTCACCGCGCGCGACCTGCAGAACAACCTCCGCGAACAAGGACTGCCCTGGGAAGTTGCCAAGGCGTTTGACGGCTCAGCCGTGGTGGGCAACTTTGTGCCGCTGAAAGAATTGACGAACCCCGCTGACATCCATTTCACGCTGAGGCGCAATGGCGAAACCGTTCAGGATGGGCACTCCAGCGAGATGCTGTTCGGATTTGAACAAATTATCACCTGGACCTCGCGGTTTTTTACCCTGCTGAAAGGCGATTTGATTTTCACCGGCACGCCCCGCGGAGTGGGCGAGGTGAAGGTGAACGATGTATTCGAAGGCTTGCTGGAGGGTAAAAAGGTGATGGCATGCAGGATTAAATAAAAGAATGCAGGGGGATTTGATGATGGACTGATTAGCCCTGACGTAAAAAAAACGGACTATGAAACTTTAAAATGCTCAAAATAATGACAATGGCATCCGAATTTAAAAAGCTAACAACTGTGAAATACACAGCCTTATTTTCAGCTCAGGAAAAGTCAGCGTAGTTGAAGAGATATGCCGGGATTACCACGTCATCATTGCGGAGGGGTACAAGCGGATTTGCACATACGGCAACATGGCTTGCCGCTTATTCCCTATTCCACCCCTTCCCGCTTCAATATCATTACCTTGGCAAATTTCAGCATAATCCGCTTCTGTCCGATGCCGGGGAAGAAAATCGTGGCGATGCGGTTGTCCTCTTTGCCTTCCAGCGAAATGATTTTGCCGATGCCGAACTTCTGGTGTTCCACCTCCATTCCCGTTTGGAGCTGGGCGGGATTATCGGGCTTGAAATTCTCCGAAGGCGTGTAGTCAGCTTTCGTGAATGTGAGCTTTTGCGAGGGGGCGGGCTGCTCTTTTGGGAAATGCCTGCTGTTGCGCTCGAAATAAAAGTTATTGGCGGGATGGTCTTCCAGTTTGCTTCCGATATGCTCCACATGCTGGGCAGGCAGCTCGTCAAGGAAGCGGCTCGGCTCGCAATAAGCGAGGCTGCCATAACGGTATCGCGACCTGGCATAGGTGAGCGTGAGGTGCGACTTGGCACGTGTCACCGCCACGTAAAACAAGCGTCTCTCTTCCTCTAAATCCTCCCGCGTGTCGAGCGACAGCGCATTCGGGAAAAGGTTTTCCTCCAGCCCGCCCACATACACGCATTCGAACTCTAACCCTTTTGCCGAATGAATCGTCATCAGCTTCACGGTGTCGCTGTTGCCCTTATCTTCATCCTGGTCGGTCAGCAGCGTCACCTGCTGCAGGTAGGTTCCGAGGCTTTTGTCCGGCTCGGGCACATTTTCGCCCGCCAATTCATCCTGCTCGGTGAATTCCTTAATCGAATTCAGCAGCTCCTGCAGGTTCTCATAACGGCTCACGCCTTCGGGCGTCTGGTCGTTGTACAGTTCTTTCATCATGCCGGTGGAGCGGGCAATGTGCAGCGCAAGGTCATAGGCGTTTTTCTTTTCCAGCAGGGCGGCAAAGCTGCGAATCATGGTGATGAACTCCTGAATTTTGTGGGTGGCTGCCCCGAAATTCAGTTCGCCCGCACGCTCCAGCACCCTCCAGAGGGGAACGCTCCGCTCGCTGGCAATCACGGTCGCCTTTTCCAGCGTGGTTTTACCGATGCCGCGAAGCGGGTAGTTGATAATCCTGCGCACCGCCTCTTCATCATGGTGATTTACCGTAAGTTTCAGATACGCGAGAAGGTCTTTGATTTCCTTGCGCTGGTAAAACGACAAGCCGCCATAAATTTTGTAGGGGATGTTGAGCCTGCGCAGCGCTTCTTCAAAGGTGCGCGACTGCGCATTGGTGCGGTAAAGAATCGCGAAGTCATTGTTCTTGTAGTGATACCGCATCCGCATCACGTGAATCGAATCTGCCACGATTCTGCCTTCGTCATTGTCGCTCAGAGCGCGAATCACTTGGATGCGCTCGCCCTCGGCATTGTCCGTCCAGATTTTTTTGGCGAGCTGGAGCTTGTTGTGCATAATGACTTTGTTAGCTACATCCACGATATGGCGGGTGCTGCGATAGTTCTGCTCCAACCGGAAGATGCGCAGGTCGGGATAATCTTTCTCGAAATTCAAAATGTTGCGGATGTTCGCCCCGCGGAACGAATAGATGCTCTGTGCGTCATCGCCCACCACGCAGATATTTTGGAACATATCGGCTAATTGTTTGGTGATGAGATACTGTGCGTAGTTGGTGTCCTGGTATTCGTCAATCAGGATGTAGCGGAATTTCGTCTGATACTTGTAAAGGATATCGGGGAACTTGCTGAGCAGGATGTGCATGTTAAACAGCAGGTCGTCAAAATCCATGGCGCCCGCCTGGAAGCAGCGCCTGTTGTAAGCTGCGTACAGCTCGCCCACCTTCGGCATGCCGCTTGATTCATCAGCCGTCATGAGCGCGGTATCCTGCATGTATTGCGCGGGGCTGATGAGCGAATTTTTTGCCGATGATATGCGGTAATGCACCGAACCGGGCTTGTACATCTTGTCATTCAGTCCTTTTTCGGTTACGATGTTTTTTATGACGTTGCGCGAGTCTTGTGTGTCATAAATGGTGAAGTTGCCGGGGTAGCCCAGCTTGTCGGCTTCAATGCGCAGGATGCGGGCGAAGATGGCGTGGAAGGTGCCCATCCAGAGGTTGCGCGCTTCGCCTCCCACAATTTTGCCAATGCGTTCGCGCATCTCGCGGGCAGCTTTGTTGGTGAAGGTGAGTGCAAGGATGTTGAACGGGTCAACGCCCTGCTGCATCAGGTAGGCGATGCGGTAGGTGAGGACACGCGTCTTGCCCGAGCCGGGACCGGCAATAATCATGGCTGCGCCATCGGTGTGCTGCACGGCTTCGCGCTGCGCAGGGTTGAGTTCATCTAAGTAGTCCATTGCTCGTTGTATTGGTTAATCAGTTGATTAGCTCACTCGGAAGATTCAACAATCAACCGATTACCTGATTAACAATTCCAAAAGTAGGCGATTTTGAAAACAGAGGTGGACAGGCGGGGCGGGTTAATTATCAACAAGTGCCTTGAAAGCTCAGCTCACATTGTCAGCTTCCCGGTCTCATAAGGCTCTGCCCCCCGAAGATGAAAGTAAATCAAAGCACTGAACGAAATGCATGAGAGATTATGCCGGGAAAAAAAGGATTGACTGATATTATTTTGCCGGAATGAGTAAACATATGCAAAACAGCGGACGCTTGCACCATCCTCAAAGTCAATGATGTGGGTATAGAGTGGGTTGCCGGTAACGCTTCCCAATTATCACCGCTTTGAAATCTTGCCTTAATGAAATAATTTGAGCCGGATTAGAACGACCATGCTCTCTACCACGGAAGAAAACTATCTGAAAGCCATCTTCAAACTGTCAGGAGAAGGCGGGAGAAATGTGTCCACCAACAGTATTGCGCGGGAAATAAGCACTTCAGCCGCCTCGGTGACCGACATGCTGCGCAAGCTGGCGCAGAAGAAGCTGATACATTACGAGAAGTACCGGGGCGTTCAGCTCACCAAAGAGGGGCGCAAAGCAGCTGTGAGGCTGATTCGCAGCCACCGCCTGTGGGAGGTGTTTCTGCTGGAGAAGCTCGGCTTCAGGTGGGACCAGGTGCACGAGGTGGCCGAAGAGATGGAGCACGTACGCTCTCCGCTGCTGATAGCGCGGCTGGAAAAATTTCTCGGCTATCCCAAATTCGACCCGCATGGCGACCCCATCCCCGATGAACATGGAAAAATCAGCTATCATCGGCAGGTAAGCCTCATCGAGCTGAAGCCGGGCGAGAAGGGGCGCATAACGGGCGTAGTGGAGCAGAACACCAATTTCCTGCAGTATCTGGACAAGATGAATCTTGCGCTCAACTCAACGGTGGAAGTGATTGAGCTGAATGATTTCGACAACTCGCGCCATCTCAGGGTGAAGGGAAAAGAAGTTTTCGCCTCAGAGAAGGTATGCAAGAATTTGATTGTGGAAAAAATATAATTTTCCCGGAAGCAAACCGGCATCATCAGGCTATGAAAAGAAATGCCATCCTGTTCGGAGTGATTCAGGGGCTTGTGTTCCCGGTTATATTTTTCTTTATCATCAACGAGGCGAACAATCTGCTGATAGAACATTACTTCGGCAGACCGCCCGGCTTATCGAAGCGGTTCATCGCCATTCTCGCTATAGCCGCCAATCTGATTCCTATCTCCATCGCCAACCACAGCGCGGCAACGCGCACCATGCGCGGCATCATGAGCAGCACGCTGGTGCTCACGGCTATCGTAGTGGTGTATTACTGGGAGGAATTCTGGTGAGAGGGAGCGGCATGAAATTTTACGTCATTGCAGGTGAAGCATCGGGCGATTTGCACGCCTCTCATCTTATCCGCGCCATCAAAACCCTTGACAGCACGGCAAGCTTCCGTGGCTTAGGCGGTGACCGCATGGAGCAGGCGGGCGCCCGCATCGTGAAGCATTACCGCGAGCTTGCCTTCATGGGCTTCTGGGAAGTGTTGCTGCATCTGAGAACTGTTCTCAATAACCTTTCCTTCTGTAAGCACGACATCCTGCAATTCCAGCCTGATGCGGTTATTCTGGTGGATTATCCGGGATTCAACCTGCGCATCGCAAAATTTCTGAAGCAACGGGGTATCCGCGTTTTTTACTACATTTCCCCGCAGGTGTGGGCGTGGCATTCATCGCGCGTAAAGCAAATCAAACGATGCGTTGACCGGATGTATGTGATTCTGCCCTTTGAGAAAGAATTTTATGCCCGTTGGAATTTTGACGCGGAGTTCGTGGGGCATCCGCTGCTCGATGCGCTGCATGATTTCCGGTTCAATGAAAATTTCATTGACGGCAACCGCCTTGCGCAAAAAAGAATCATTGCCCTGCTTCCCGGCAGCCGCAGGCAGGAAATCAAGCGGATGCTGCCGGTGATGGTACAGATGGCGCATTACTTTCCGGGTTATCAGTTTGTGGTGGCGGGATTAAGCCATATCGGTGAGCCGTTTTACCGCCAGTTTATCCATCACCCCGACATCAG
>DATLYB010000365.1:0-3354 GCA_035575215.1 Chitinophagales bacterium | reverse complement strand
CTGAACAGAATTTTTTCTGATAAAATGGTCGGTGATGTACACGTGCGGAATGTCAATGCTTCCCGATTTCGGCATGTGACATCGGGTGCAGTTGTCATTTTTTTCTTTACGTGATTCAATTTTTTCAGTGCAGGTGTCATCATCTGAATGACAGCCTTGACACTTCCGGTTGAACATTTCCACGGGAGTTTCCTTTACGCTCACATGCGGATGGTGGCACGTGATGCACGACATTTCCGAAGAGCGGTAGCACTTGCTCAGGCGCAGCCGCTCAGCCTGTGACGCCATGATGAATTTACTCCTGCTTTCATCCGTTTCCGGGAGGAACACGTCCCACACGTCAGAGAGATGCATTCCCGGCTTAAAATCATCAAAGTCTTTTCCATTTTTCAAAACCGCCAGGCCTTGCAGATGGCAGCGCTGGCAAAGACTCATCTGCAAATCGCGGGGCAGCTTTCTCGGATTGACGATGGAGTAATCAATGAGCTTAGAAGTATCTACAGAAATCCCGGCTTGCTTTTGCCTGACATGAATTTCACCGGGACCATGACAGCGTTCGCAGTCAATGCCCAAGGGAACGGTATTGTATTTGTTCACGGAGCCTTTCACAAGGTCAGGCAGCGCGTTGTGACAGGTCATACATTCCATCCCGATAACACGCGAAAACCGCGAGTTGTGTCCGTCAGCAAAACCGGGAGCCAAATCCCACTTTCGTTTTTGTGTGTAAAAAGTAATCGGGGCTTGGAACAAGTACCCGTTGAAGCTGCAGATGTGGGAATTGGTATGCTGTCCTGAGCCGATAATGTAACTTACTTTCTCCACCCTGCGGTGAACGGTGTCTTTTCCGTTTAGCCTGAACTCTTCGATGCAGAGAGAATCGTTATTCAGAAAAGGCTTGTAAAATAAATTGCTGACGGAATCATACACCACATGTCCGTTGAATTCTGCCGCGCTTTTTGTATTTGTCGCATGGAAGAAGGATTGCCCCATGCCGGTTTTAATGTACGACTGATATACATTTTCGTGACAATTCCTGCACGTTTGCATGCCCACGTAGCGAACCGTGTCGGAAAGATTAAGGTAAGGTTGTACAGCATTCTGCCTGGGTATACGATTGCAGTATGAAATAAATACAGGAAGAAAAAGCACCACCCCCGCAATTGTTTTTCTCGCAGATATTTTTCTAATCTCCGGCAGAAGATGCTGATTTTCGTTGAACAAAGCCACCTCACTCCAAAAATCTTCCTTTGATTTCCGGTTCAGGCACCATGCAAAATTCTTTCTTCCCAAACCATTTGTACCTGTTCCGTGCGATGAAATCATAAGCTGCATCGCGCAAAAATCGAGGGAAAATAATGCAACCGTAAATCAGGAACCACCAGCCGCTCAGATGCTTGGCAATTTTTAATGCCGCGGTTGAACGCACATACACTTTGCCGTTTTCATACAGCACGATGCTGTCAACTCCGTTTGAATCAAAATTCAGTTTCCGGAAAAGGTCGCCTGCGAAAGCCGATTGAAGCGAGGCGAATCTGAAATAGGCTTTCTTGTCTCTTTTGATAATGAACCGCACAGAGGCGTTGCACAGTTTGCAAACGCCATCGAACAAAATGATTGCGCTATCCATCTCATTGCTTGATGAACTTCAGCGTCACGAAACGGCTTTTTACACCGGCACGAATGCAATAGAGTCCTGCTCTCAAATCGGAAATATCTATTCTGCCTGAATAATGAATTAACCGCTTCACCAGCCGTCCCTGCATATCATAAATATGAATTTGCTGCGCACCCCCCTGATGCTTCAGCTCGATAAAATCTCCGGCAGGATTGGGGAACAGCAAAAACTTCCGGCCCGCCCACTCATCATCTTCCGTTCCGGTTGACAGCCGGAGTTTTTTGCCGACAACGGGGCGAAGCATCGGAGCGCCTTCTACCAAAGACGATTTCCATGTTCCGCTGGAATAATAGAACATGTGTTGAGTGGCGATATTATTTAAGTCGAGACCCAACTGCACGTTTTCAGTGATTAACTGCTGCCAGCCGATATAAAACGAGTCCTGAATGAGAAGGGGCGTGTCAAGTACATACAGTGCAAAGCCGTTTCGCATGGGCAGGTATTGGAATGGCGTTCTTTCCTCGACATAAAGCGTGTCTTCGCCCTCCCCGTCATTATCCAGATCAATGGCGCCCCAAACCATCAGCGTAAATTCGTTAAGAGAAAGGTTTTGATTGATTTGCGAAAAATGAAACTGCACCGCCCGCAAGGTATCGGGATGATTCAGCTTGAACATGTAAGCGAATTTTTTCAGTCCTTGTCCTTCCACGCCATACGCGCGCTCGGCAGTGCCGTCATCGTAGGCGAAATAGTTGAGGAATTCCACATCCTGATACACCGTGTCGTTTTCCATGGTGATATCGGTTGTAAAAAAATCACAGGTTGATTTTAAGGTGATGATAACGCTGTCGTCATTCACCGGTGCCGAAGCAAATGGAATAAAAAAAGAAGTAAGATAATCCTTTGAAAATTCTGAAAACGGAGGAAAAGGAAAGAATGACTGGCTGGTGTCGAAAATCGCACTTTGCGAAAGATTACCGGTCACCTCAAGGGAGAACTTCATGTTCCGCGGGGAAACGTTGTTATTGCGGTAAGACAAAAGCACGTTATCATCCGCCTCCGAAGGATTATTATTAAAATGACTCCATGGCATGGAAGTATAATTCTTCAAAAAGTTGCTAACGGGGTTCAGTACGGTTAAATCGCGGATGAGCGTATCAGTTATGCTGCGGTCTTTATCCAGATAAACATAATCGAGATGCCAGTGGTCGTTGTTTCCCGTGATGGTAGCCATGTTGCGGAAGCGGAACTGAAAGGCATCATTAAAATAAAACGGATTGGTGATGTGAATCAGCACGCGCTGAAATTGCGGGTTGGCAATGGCTGAATCGGAGCCTGGCGATGCCCAGATTTGCTGCCAGACGGTGTCAATCAGTCTGAATTCGAGAATGAGCGAGTCCAACTCTTCCGGCTTGTCGCCTATTCCCTTCGGCTCATAGGCAAAGCTCAGGAAAACGGAATCTGCGGCATCAAACCCCTGCAGGTTGATGGGTTGCGAGGTAAGCGTGTCAGCAGGACCGTAAACATTAAGTGAATTGTCATTATAAGGCAGTCCGTATTCATTCAACCCGTCAAAGGTGGCAACACCGTAGCTGAGCTTGTTGGTGGGATAATTATCATTGATATAAACGTCACGCTCCAGCCAGCGCGAGGGGTCGGGATAAGGTCCTTCATAAGAAAAGTCGTCAACGAAGGGAAGAGTGAGCGTATCGGGAGCTCTTTTCTCAGCGTAATTGTAT
>DATLYB010000364.1:0-11195 GCA_035575215.1 Chitinophagales bacterium | reverse complement strand
GAGTGGCTGTTTCATAATCCGCAACACGGTTTTGCCTGAATGAATAGCTGTGCTGGAGATAAAAATCAAACCGTTGCAAAATTTTTTTCACCTTGAATTCAGCTTTCAGCCTGGAGTTAAGTTTTTGAGACGGCAGCATCGGCAGGGGATTTCCCTTCCCGTCATTCCCGAATGCCGCGCTGTAATTGATTTCCAAGTGAAGCCAGTCCAATGGATGCGGATGGAAATGCAAGCCTCCTTCACCGCCAAACAAGGCTGCGTTGTTTTGCCGGTAAAAGTAAACGGGGATATTATCAACGATGCTGTCGGCAGGTTGAAGGTGAATGAAGTGAAGGATAGAATTGACAAATGGATTCACAAAAAATTCATAATGCTCGCTTTCGTAACTCAATGAAACATCTGCCTGAAAGCTGTTCTCGCTTTTCAGATTGACGTCACCGATTTCATAGCGGAACGTTCCTTCATGCACGCCATCCGACAGCAGTTCAAAGGTGGTGGGCGCTCTGAACCCTGATGATAAATTCACTCTGATTGACAGTTTGTTTTTCAACTGATAAACAGCGCCTATTGAAAAATTCACGGCCGGGTAGTTCTGCTGAAAAAAGGGCTTGTAATCCTCCTCGCCCAGATTACCGTTTTGTTCACTGCTGATTTTCCGGTTATCAAAACGCAAACCCGCCTGCATGCTGGAATGCTCACGGTAATGATAAACGAAGGTTCCGAAAAAGCCGATGTCAAAGGTTTTCGCATCGGGAAGCAGCATCTCTTGGCCAAGGCTGGTATTGACTTGATACAGCATCTGCGAGCCTGCAACCAAATTCCATTTTTGACTTAGCTGAGATGAATACCATTTCACATCCAGCGATGAGGTGTTTAGATTCATTTCCAGCATCGGATGCCCCTTATCGTCTTCCTCAAATTCCTGACGCTTGTTAAACACGTTTCCTCCTGTAATTTTCAGTTTCGACTCTTTAATGAAGACGATATTTTCAGCACTGAGCAGATGCGTTTGCATCCGCTGATAAGGAGCCTGCATTCCCCTTTCATTGGAATAATGAGCCATGCCTGCGGAATCAAGTTCCGCCAGCCCGTAATTTTCATGGAGATAGTTGTAGCGGATAGCGGAAGTCCATTTCCTGCCGGTGAATCCGGCAGCCGTTTTCAAATCGCCCGTGTTGAAGCGGCTGTTGGGAACTGCCAAGCCGCTTCCGTCATAATAATCTTTATGAGAGCCGTACTTTCCGGATATGTTCCAATGAAAGCCTTTCCTTGAAATTTTAAGTGCGGCAGAGTTCATAAAACCAAGGGTGTTGCTGCTGAATTGAGAAGAGATTCTTCCCTCCATGCCGTCTTGCTGCGCGTAACGCTCATCAACGAAATACAGCACGCCTCCGAGCGCATCGCTGCCATACAAAAGCGAAGCGGGACCTTTGATGATTTCCACGCTTTCGATGCCGCTGTCATCCAAACCCAAGCCGTGTTCATCGCCCCACTGCTGGTTTTCCACGCGAACACCCTGCGAGTAAACCACTATCCTGCTACCGCTCAGTCCCCTGATGACCGGCTTGCCGATGCCAACCCCCGTGCTCACCAGGGATACCCCGGGCAGAGTCGCTAATTTTTCCGGCAGAGTCATGATGTTTTGAATGGATGGAAGCTTCATCGAAATGACATTCATTACGTTTTCGTCTTTCAGCTTCTGATGCGCGGCTGAAATAAACACTTCATGAATTTCAAGATGCGATGGCTCCAGATAAATAGTCTGGTTGTCTTGCATTGAGCTGATATGGGTTAAATACGTTTTGTATCCTACGGCAGAAATCTGAACAAGAATTGTTTGTTGCTTCAGGAGAATCACAGCATTTCCGCTGCTGTCGGTGACTGTGCCGGTTTTCAAATCCGGATAATAGATGCTGGCAAACGCCAGGGGCGCCTTGGTTTCGCTATCAAGCACTGTCATTTTTATTTGAGCGGAACAAACAGCAGTCTGGGTGGAAACTATAACTGCAAATAAAAACCCGCGGGACATTTCGTTGTTTTTTTTAGCGATTTAACGATTAAAAAACTGCAGGGGCATAAGGAGGAATGCCCTTACAAGAGAAAAGCAGGAAATCTTCAGCTGATAAATGGAGGAGCTCGGGAAGCACCGGATTGCAGGTGGCAGAGGTAAAGTTTTTCCGGCACCAAAACGATATGTGCAATGCAGTAAGCAGTTATTCCAAATTCGGCAATTGGGGCAGGATGCTCTCGCTGAACCGAAGCTTTGCAAAGCGAACATTCCGGATGCCCGGGAGAGAAATGATGCCGGTGCTTGCAGCCCTTTGCCTTGTCGTTGTGACAGATGCTGCGATGACAGGGGTCGTTTTCAATTTCAGAACCGTGTAATTCCGTTTCGTGATTGCGGTGAGAATATGAATGAAAAAAAACAACTTGAAGATTTCCTGCTGCGTAAATGAAAGCAAGAAATGCGGCTATCAGATTTTGCTTTTTGCCCACCTTCGCAAAAGTAAAATTTATTATCAGAATCCCACTTTTGCTGTAACGATGCAATTGATTCCCGGGGCGCTAACCCCTGAAGCAAAGGGACGGTAGTGCTGGTCAAGAATATTTTCCAGGGCAAGCTGCAGGCGGAAATAGCGATTGAACTGATAGGCTGCCCGCAAATTAAGCGTGTACCAGGCGGGCATGCCGTATTCCGTGGCGCTCTCAAGGTTGTCTTCCCCGCTGGGTGAATAGTCTTCCGCGTGTTTCCATCCATTGTATCTTACAAAAAACTCACCCTTGAACTTACCGTATCTCGTGATGAAGCCGGTTTGTCCGAAAATGGGCGGTATGTGGTCCAATGGTGCGTCTTCGGAGATATTATTTCCATACACATAGTTGAAGCTGCTGCTGAGGGAATAATGCTGCGTGATGTCAGCATCGAGATTTACCGATACGCCTCTGATAACCGCTTTACCTACATTCACATTGGCATATACCTTAGCCATCTCCCCGTCATAGAGCACCGAGTCGGCACCGTTGAGGGTAAACGGTAAAATCACCATCCGGTTTTTCATCAATGTGTTGTAGAACACTGCGCTCACCTTCACCTTGTCATAAAATTGTTTGGAGACACCGGCTTCAACATTGTAGGCATATTCGGGTTGTAAACCATCATTGGGAATCACCACTTGCTTCGGCTGAGGACTGAATACTTTTCCAACGTTATCCAAATTAGGCGAGCGGTAGCCCGATGACACCAGCAGGTTAAGGTGCCAGTTTTTCCCGGGATTATACACAATGCCGAATGAGCCGGAAAAAGCAGAGGTGTTGATATTCACTTCATCGAATTCAAACTCATAGAATTCGCTTTCTTCATACTTCGCTTTCAGCATAATCTGGCTGAAGCGGAAACCGGGAGCAATCACCACCTTGTCAGAAGCTTTCAATGTGAATTTGAGATAAGCTGAATAGGACTGATAGCTGGTGCCGCCTTCCGGGTAGCGGGTAGAAGCCGGAGTAATCTCACCTGTAACGATATCCTTGGTTTCTGCCGTGGAGGTAACGTGATTATAGATTGCCTCCATGCCGTACTGCAGCATATTCTTTTCGTGAAACTTTTTCACCAAATCAGCATTAAGCGTAAACACATCTACGTTTTCCAGCCGGTCGGTTCTGCCGTTTTTGCCAAATCTGCGCTGAATACGCTCTTCAAATACTTTTTGGTAAGCCGTAACAATTTTCCCCTCGTCATATAACTGACCTCCTTGCTGAAGTGAAATATCCGCGGCTGCCATGATTCTGGTTTGAGGACCGTAATTCCACTCAGCCCAACGCAAACGCTCCACCTGCGTAGTGTCGCCCAGGCTGTCAATCACCTCCACTTGTTCGGTTTCTTGCAAAAAATCATACCGCGGCACATTCGAAGTGGTGGAAAGCTGGAAATTAAATGTCAGGTCAGCTTTGCTTCCCAACGGGAAAAGAAACTTTTGCAGCACATCCATCTGCCGGTAGCCGGTGAATTTTTGAATCAGGGGATTGTCATTTTCTATTATTTTGTCCTCTCCGTTTATCCTCTCAACGTATTCATGCCGCTTTCCAAAATCTCCATAAAAAGGATTTTGGCGGGAACCCATCCGGAGGTCGTTAAAGTCAGTAAAAGTGAAACTTGAAAAGGATGCGACTTTTTCCCATCCAAGATTGAAGTCAGCGTGTCCCGTTTTTTCCAGATTGGCTGATGCAAAACGCGTGAAGGCATTCAGCTTAAAAAGCAGGGAACCTGCCTCACTCAACTGTGGCTGTTTTGTATAGAAATGCATGACGCCTCCAAGGGCATCGCTGCCATAGATGAGCGAGCCGGGACCATACACCACCTCAACACGTTCGAGCACGGCATCATCCATTGAAAGAACATTCTGAAGATGACCGGTGCGGTAAATTACGTTGTTCATTCTGACGCCATCCACAACGAGCAGTACGCGGTTGGCTTCAAAGCCTCTGAGCACGGGACTGCCTCCGCCCATCTGACTGCGCTGCACGAAAATGTTTCCTGAATTTTCCAGCACATGCGCGGTAGTGGGCGCATTGCTGAAAGCAATTTCGCTTGATTTGATAATATCAACCTGGTTGGCGACTTCCTCCTGCTTTTCGCTTGTTTTGCTGGCTGCCACCACCAACTCACCCAGCACAAGCACCTTGTCGGTAAGCAGCACTTTGAAATTTTTTTCGCGCGCTTCACGCAGCGTCAGGGACAAGCTATGATATGCCACATGCTGAAAGTGAAGCGTGTCGCTATCTTTCATTCCGATTACGTTTACAATCCCGTTCTCATCCGTCACTGCCGAAAATGAATTTGTGCGGTTAAAAACGGAAACGTTCACGACAGGCTCAAGGGATGTGGCGCTTAAAACTTTTATCTTCTGCGCCCAAGCGGCAACCCCGAGAAATAAAAAAACGAGAATTGTAAAATTTCTGCCCATAATGATAGTTATTTGTTTTCAGGAGGATTCAATTCGCTTAAGCAAAGCTATTCTAAAAAGAGTTTAGCCCAAAATCCTGAAAACTGTCCTAAGTGCTGTTAAGCAAAACAATTCTAAAAACAGTACCCACTTGCGGGGAAGATTCCTTCACAAAAATTTTTCCGTGATGATATTGTTCGATGATACGCTTGCTAAGCGTAAGCCCCAGCCCCCACCCTCTTTTCTTGGTGCTATAGCCCGGATGAAAAATGGTTTTGAATTCCGATTTTGGAATTCCCTTGCCGGTGTCTTTCACGTCAATAAATACTTTCCCTGCTTCTTGGGACACCTTGATGACGATT
Source organism: Chitinophagales bacterium (assembly GCA_035575215.1). Classification (GTDB taxonomy): domain Bacteria; phylum Bacteroidota; class Bacteroidia; order Chitinophagales; family CAIOSU01; genus DATLYB01. The sequence continues at coordinate 5,893 of DATLYB010000364.1, read as the reverse complement.
GCGCCTTTCCCGCTCATGGCGTCAAGCGCATTTTTCAGCAAGTTTTCAATCACCCACTCAAAAAGCGGAGGACTGAACTTCGCTTTTATATTTTCATCGCACTGGAGTTCAAGCCTGACATATTCCGATGAGCGTCTGCGGATATAATCCACGCAGCTCTCAAGGTGCGGCTTCAGGGCTTCTTCCTTCATCTCAGGCGCGGAGCCGATTTTTGAAAAGCGCTCTGCCACCAGTTCCAGACGGTCGATGTCTTTTTGCACATCATCAAGCACATGCCTGGTTTCAGGATTGCCCATTTTCTCTTTGAGCAGCTCTATCCATGCTGCAAGCGAAGTGAGCGGAGTGCCGAGTTGATGAGCAGTTTCTTTTGCCATGCCCACCCAAAGCTGATTCTGTTCTGCCGCTTTTGCGGTGGAAAACAACACGTAAGCAAAAGCCAGAAAGGCAGTAATGATGCCTGCCTGCACAAACGGATAAAATTTCAGCTTCTGAATATAGACGGACTCTTCGTAGTAAATGTAATTCTTGATACCCGGGCTCAGCTCAATTTCAATCGGATTATATTCTGATTTCATCTCTTCCAGCTTTTTCCTCAAATAAGCTAAGCCCCTGGATGTGTCAATATTACGCGTGGCGAGAATGCTGTCTCTTTCATTGACCAAAATGGCAGGCACATTTTTATTTTCCTGTATCATCTCCAACTCGAAGCTCAGGTCGGTATTTTCATCTGCTTCAAGGATGCTCTTATAGGCTTTTGCCCACATTTCAGTTTCTTCTTCTTCGCGCTCCGCAATCTCACGCGCCAATTCGTTTGAGTACCGCAGTGAGGCACCCATGATGAGCAGGGCGACAATAATGAGCACGACTTTCCATAATGATTTTCTCCGGTAGATGTCCACGTATGCAAGTTAATTCGGGAATTCGATGACAACCCGGTAATTCGTGATTCGATACCGGTTACCGGCAACTGTTTTACGGTTTACTGCTTTACCTTCTGCCAACTGCCGCAGCCTACTGCTGCTCATTCCCTTCATCTTCCCATTCGATGAATTCGAGTTCCTCCTCGTCATCCTGTTTTTGTCTTTTATTATTATTAAAGATGGTTTTTTCTTTTATGCCATCCTGGGCTGCAGTTTTTTCATTATCCTGGTTTTTTTTTAATAACTGAAAATCGTTTTTCTGCTGGGAAAGCCTGTCTTTGAAACTCAGTTTTTCATGCCGGATTACCGGATTGTCAGGAGTACCGGTCATCGAGAGATAGAAATTGAAATTATTTTCAGCCACTTCTTCATAATCGGAAATTGTCTTCCTGCGCTTGCGGAATTTTTTACCGAGCACATCGAAGATATTCACTTTCACGTGGTAATCAATCACATCATCAAACGTCTGCTTTCCGGATACAGACAGGTTCAGTGCGGTTGACTTCACCAGCATCTCGGGGATATGCACCGTACGAGCCGCGATGCTGACGGTGTTTTTCATCGTGGAAAACCGGATGTTGCGCAGCTCTTCGATGTCAATGAATTTCGAAAGCCGTTCGAGAGGTTTAAAATCAATCAACTGACCTTCGGTAATTACAATGTCAGCTGAAGCGGTGAGGCTCTGTTCATTCAATTCGCCTTTCACAAAATCTGCATCCACGTTAGCTGTAAATTCCAGTTTTCCCGCCACGTTTTTAGCTGTAAGGGTTTGCTGATTGAAGTTATCAAGCTGGTAAAACAGTTCAGTGATGCTGATACTGCTGCCATGAGCGCGGGTGACAGTGGAAACCTTCCCGCTTTGCAGCTCGATTTTGCTCTCGATGTCGAGCGTGCCATCCATGGTGTTGCATGAAAAATCTTTTATTTCAGCCATGTTGCGGTTCAGCATCAGGGTGCAGGAGGCATCGTAGGCTTTGAAATTATTCCAGCCGATATAGCCGCTGGTAAGGCGGATGAAACCGTTCAATCCGAACGATTCGCTGACTGATTTTTCATCAGAAGAAAAAGAAGGTCCGCTGCCGTTCACCAATTTCAGAATATTTGGGATATCAATCTTTTCAGCCTTCACGGTTAAATCAACGGTGGGGATTGCAGAGTTGTCAGAGAATCGGGGCATCTGCATAATGGCGCCTGTAGCTGAAAAACTGCATCCCGGCAGTTGCATATGCAATTTATGCAGTGAAAGAGTATTGCCCTGCGAATGCACGAGGGCTTCAGGCAGAGAAACTATCATGGTGTCGAGTTTCAGCAAGATGTTTTTCATGGCAACAGACCCCTCTATGCCAGCAAAACGACCGGCAGCAAGGTCGGAAACTCTCCCTGCATATTTCAAACTGGCGAATTCAGCTGTTCCGCTGATAGTCTTCAGGCGGCTGCTGTCAGAAATAATACCGTTAAGAATGGCAAGGTCGGCAACTCCCGATGCGTTCAATATTAAAGTGGGATTTTCGAAATCCGTAAGGGTGAAATCACCGTCAAGCACGCCTTGCTTTGATTTGGCTGTAAGATGATTGATTGCGAGGATGGAGGTGGATAGTGCATGTTTTTTCCCGTTGGTGAAGCTGCCGCTGAATGACAGCGATTCGAGTTTGCTTTTCATGCCGGGGATATGCAGCGTTGCGCCTGTGGTGCTTGCGGTAATAGTGATAAAGGGATTGTGTTCGGCATCAAGCCTGCCTTTTATTTCAGAGTTAAGGTTGATGCTGCCCGTTCCCTTGAGTTCTTTGTATTTGCGGGCAAAGGCAGCGGGCAGCAGCATGGGCAAATCCCTGATGGAGATATTTTTCCCGCGAATGCCGAGGTCAAATACAGGGATGTTATCTTCCATGACGATGCTGCCGTTGATGACAAACACATTGTTCTCAACAATGAACCGTTCGATGGCAAGAAGGTAGCTTTCTTTTTCAGGCTGCACGGCAAGGAATCCGTCAAAGCTGATTTGCTTGCCCTGCCCATAATCAACCTGCTTAATTTTGATGGAATGGGAGAAGACATTCCCGGTGGCTTTGAGGGAAAGATTTTCGGCTGAAAAATCCCCCCGCACGCTGACATCATCCGCCTGAATGTAGATGCTGACGTCAGCGATTTCATCCAAAAGGCGGAAGCGAATGTTTTCCAGCAGGGCTTTATCAATACCAATTTTAAATGAAGCGGATGAAGGAGCCGCTGAATCACCCGTTTCAAACCTGTAATTGACTGCACCTTGTTTGTTCCTGAGCATTGTCACTTCGCCATTTTCAATGGAGGTGGTTTTGATATTCCAATTGCTGCGAATCACATCCCAGAAATTGGCAAGCAGAAAAACCCGCTCGGCTTTTAGGAAGGGAATGGCTGTACTATCGCTTCCCTTCACTTCAACACCCTGCATTTGAAGCGCCAAGTTGGGTAAATGCCTGAAAAGGGCGAATTTAATATTGCCGTGAATGGCGACCTTCGCCCCGGTGGCGCTGCTGACTTCGCGGATGAGCGTCCTTTTGATTTCATCGCCATTGGCATAAACAACAGCCGCAACAATTGCAAAAAGCAGCATGAACAGGGCTAACAAGCCCGACAATACATACAGGATTCGCCTGAGCATAATATCGGAAAGAACAAACGGCACGGGCATCGCGATATTTTTTAAGGTGGGATTTCAAGTTTCGCTAAACGGAACGAAGCTGAGTAGATGATTATCAACAGAGGTTTTGTAGAGATGACTTACTCTGCTAAATTTGCGTTTCATTTTTTATGAATGAGAGTCAGGGGGAGCATAGCTCAGTTGGTTCAGAGCACCTGCCTTACAAGCAGGGGGTCACAGGTTCGAATCCTGTTGCTCCCACGGTTTTAATAGAATAAATTTTAATTTCCAAAACAGAAAGGGCCGTTAGCTCAGTTGGTTCAGAGCGCTGCATTCACACTGCAGAGGTCACAGGTTCAAATCCTGTACGACCCACAACTACAAAACGCAATAACTTGAATTTCAGGTTATTGCGTTTTTTGTTTCCTGTTTTTAGTCCGTACTTAGTCCAAAAAGTCAGGGTTTTTCACTTTTGAAGGGGGTTGGCTGTCGCTTTCCGATGGCTTTACATTGCCGCTAAAATGTCTGCCAAAGAAAGGCTTTGAAACCGCATGGCTCGGTGCAGCAATTTTTGAAATCGCTTGGTGGGGTTGCCGTTATACTCCGTTTTGAAATACGGTTTTTCGATTTCATCCAAAATTTCAGAGCGGGAAAAAACAGTGTCGAGAGTTTTCTTTTCCTTTCTCCATCGCTTTGAAAAGGTTTGCTTTTCGTACATGGCATTGCGGGACGCTGCACGGTGCAGGAACTTTTCACCTATTAAATAAAGTTTGCGGCAACGCTTCCCGGTGTGCGGACAGATGAAAAACCAAACCGCACCTTTGCCAAGATTAGAAGGGATTGAAACCAACTGCACCCGGTAGCTTATCGGTGTGCCGCTGCAGATGTAGCGCAATTCAAGATATGCGGGTTTATCCGTGTGCGCAAGTACATCAATTCGCCCGGTGATTTCCTTGCGTTCACCTTCGCCCCTGCTCCATGTCAGCGTACCGCGTTTGAATTGCGAAGGGGAAAGGTACCCCCAACGCTTCAAAGCCGTTATGCTTATCTGCAAACAGTTGTCGAGCAATGCCGGGTACGTGGCAGCTTTCGCCATTTCGATTTATTCAGCATCTCTTTTAAACCCTATCCGCTTGCGTTCCCGCTGTTCGGTTTCCTGTTTGTCTTTTTGCAGCAAGTAATTGAGGGCTTCGTAAATGTCTTTGAATTGCCTGTTATACTTGCGCTCCAGCTTTTTCAGCTTATCGGTTAAATCTTTGTGCGAAAGGGCATACTGCCGGATGAACACGAAAGCCCGCATGATGAAAATATTCACCTCAACGGCTTTTTCGCTTTTCAATACGCTTGAAAGCATTGCTACGCCTTGCTCTGTGAAAGCGAAGGGCAGATACTTCGGGTATTTTCCCCGCCCTTCCTCTAAGGTGCTGAAATTGCACCTTAGAGAATCCCATTCATCCTTTGTAAGTTCAAACATAAAGTCATCCGGAAAGCGGGTAATATTTTGCCTCACCGCCCTCTTTAAATACTTGGTTTCCGTTCCGTACAGTTCGGCAAGGTCGAAATCGAGCATTACTTTTTGCCCTCTTACTTCGTAAATCTTGCGCTGTATTACCTGTAACTCCATGACTGCGATTTATTTTCAGCAAACCTAAATCATTAAGGAATGTTCCTGTATTTCTATTCCCAAACGCCCGGCTCACCGGAATCGGGGCTTACCGCTTCCACCTTCGGCAGCACAAAGGGAATGAGTTTGCAGAGGATATTCAGCCTTTCTTTCGGCTCTATGGTTTCAAGATATTCGGGCAGCTTTTCGATTTCCTTTTGCATCATGGCTTTGAGGGTTTTTCTCAAATCGGATGTGAGGGTGACGGGTGTTTCGTTTTTCATGTGCGTCAGTTTAATGAAATGAATTGAATCAGCTTGCGCCATGCCACGCCATCAGCGCGGTGGTCTTTGATTCGCCAGAAGTCTGCCCACACATCTGCCGGAACGGTGGTTCCGCGTCCTTCGATTTCATTCAGCATCTGGTGAACGTCCAAAATGTCGCTGAAGGTGACAGGCTCAAACGGCTCCGGTGTCACGGTCTGTGTGTTGTTGTGCGTCCGCACTGTGAACGGCTTTTTGTTGTGGCTGTCGCTCTGTTTCTCGTAAACGTGCCTCACTATGTCCCGGATTTCCTTTTCGGTGAAGTCATCCTGAATGAATTGCAGGCAGCCGGATAATGTTTCAGGCTCCGGCAGCCCTTTGATATTGCAGTAACGGGCAAGGTGTAGCACGTAGCCGTGCCGCGCTCCATCGGTGAATGAGTAGGACTTGCTGATTTGCTCCATGCACCAGGCGAAGGGTTCAGGCATGG